>JAIRYY010000222.1 GCA_031267485.1 Tannerella sp. | reverse complement strand
CATTCCTCTAACAACGTTTTTGTATTTTTTAATTGTATCATATATCTGTAATTTTAATGATGTTTCATTTTCCCCGCCGGCGCGGGCTTGCCAGCCCGTGCCGATATTTGACTGTGTATTTTGTGTTTGTTAAACCTCATTTCTACCTAATTTAAATAACAAAACCACCTCAGTAGCACGCACGGATGAAACACACACATATAAACCTCATTACCTCATTTTTCATCTGTTTTTTTCTTAATGGTTTGCTGATAAAATTTAACGTATCCTTCGTATTCTTCGGTATAGGGTTGAAGAAAAAAAAAATGTAACCCGCCGGCTTGAATTGCTTCAGAGGCCGGCGGGAGTATTCAGTTACATTTTGACGCTCCGCAGTTCTTGCATGTCAGGCATCCTTCCTGATAAATCAGCGTTTCGGAACCGCAGTTCGGGCATTTTTGCCCTTTTGCTTCGGAGCCGTCCGGCAGGTATTTTTTCAGCGCCCGTTCGACGCCGTTTTTCCAGGTGTTGATGCTTTCGTCATTAAGTTCCATTCCCTGTACGAGTTTGATTACCTGGTCTATGGGCATGCCGTAGCGCAACACGCCGGATATAAGTTTCGCATAGTTCCAAAATTCCGGGTTGAACTTACCGTCGAGGCCCTCGATTGTCAGTTTGTATCCGCGTTTGTTTTTGAACTGGAAATCATAGTGTTTGCTTCCGCTTTCGTCATAGCTCTTTATGATGGAGCCTTTCGACACGTTTTTGGGAAGCATGATACCCTCGTCATCGTCGGCAAGACCCGTAAATATCTCGTATGGACGGCCGTTTAACAGTCCGACAAAGGCAATCCATTTATCTCTGTTGTTCTGGAATTTAACGACATCCGCTTCGAGTTCGCGCGGGCGCTTTGCCATGATGACGGGCGGTTCCATACATTCGATGTCTTTCTTTTTCTTTTTATCTCCTACCGATACGAGAACTCCTGCGCGGGACCCTTCGCGGTAAACCGTACAGCCTTTGCAGCCGCATTTCCAGGCTTGAACATAAAGCGTGTTGACAAGTTCTTCCGTAGCATCATGAGGCAGGTTGATTGTTACGCTGATGGAATGGTCGACCCATTTTTGTATGCGTCCCTGCATGTTCACTTTCTGCAGCCAGTCGATATCGTTTGACGACGCCCCGTAGTAAGGCGACTGCCGTACCATGTCGTTAATCTCGTCCTCGGTATATTTTTTTGCAGGCGAATATCCGTTTGCGGTCATCCACGTCACGAATTTGTGGTGGAATACGGTGTATTCCTCAAACGCGTCGCCGGTTTCATCCACAAAATCCACGCGTGCGTTCGGGTCGTTCGGGTTGACTTTGCGGCGGCGTTTGTATACGGGAAGGAAAACCGGTTCGATGCCCGACGTCGTCTGCGTCATCAGGCTGGCTGTTCCCGTCGGCGCGATGGTCAGGCAGGCAATGTTGCGGCGTCCGCTGACCGTCATTTCCCGGTACAGGTCCGGATCAGCCTCGCGCAGTCTGCCGATGAACGGATTGTTTTCTTCGCGTTTCGCATCGTAGACCTCGAAAGCTCCGCGCTCTTTTGCCATCAGGACGGAAGATCCGTATGCCGCGAGCGCAAGCGTCTGCTGCACATTTTCGGCAAAATCGATAGCTTCCCCGCTTCCGTAGCGCAGGTTCAACGCCGCCAGCATGTCGCCTTCGGCCGTAATGCCGACGCCCGTGCGCCGTCCCTGAAGCGTTTTGGTGCGGATTTTTTCCCAGAGATGGTGTTCCGTATGCTTGATTTCTTCCGATTCGGGATCGGAACATACTTTGGCCAGTATCTTCTCTATTTTTTCGGCCTCAAGGTCTATGATGTCGTCCATTATCCGCTGCGCCAGCGCGGCATGTTTTCTGAAAAGTTCAAAGTCGAAATACGCATCCGGGGTAAACGGGTCGACCACGTATGAATAGAGGTTTATGGCCAGAAGGCGGCAGCTGTCGTAGGGACAGAGGGGGATTTCCCCGCAGGGATTTGTCGAAACGGTACGGAAGCCGAGGTCTGCATAACAGTCCGGGACGGATTCCCTGATGATGGTATCCCAGAACAGCACGCCCGGTTCGGCCGACTTCCATGCGTTGTGAATGATTTTTCCCCAGAGCTGCGCCGCGTTTGTCTCCTTTTTCACCAGAGGAATGTCCGCCTCTATCGGATACTGCTGCGCGTAAGGCGTGCCGTTGATAGCCGCTTCCATAAAAGCATCGTCAATCCTGACCGAAACGTTAGCCCCCGTCACTTTCCCCTCCGTCATCTTGGCGTCAATGAACGCTTCGGAATCGGGATGCCTGACGGATACGCTGAGCATTAACGCCCCGCGCCGCCCTTCCTGTGCGACCTCGCGGGTGGAGTTGGAATAGCGCTCCATGAACGGTACAAGCCCGGTTGAGGTAAGCGCCGAGTTTTTCACAATGGAATCTTTCGGGCGTATGTGCGACAAATCGTGTCCCACGCCGCCGCGGCGTTTCATCAACTGCACCTGCTCTTCGTCAACGCGTATGACTGCGCCGTAAGAATCGGCATTGCCGTTGATGCCGATAACGAAACAGTTTGACAGGGAGGATATCTGATGATTGTTCCCGATACCGGTCATCGGACTGCCCTGCGGTATGATGTATTTGAACCGGTCGAACAAACCGTATAATTCCTGTTCGGAGAGCGGATTGGGATATTTATTTTCGATGCGGCTTATTTCTTTCGCAAGACGCCGGTGCATGTCGGCGGGCGTTTTTTCGTAGATGTTCCCGGAGCCGTCTTTAAGTGCATATTTGTTCACCCACACTTTGGCGGCAAGCTCGTCACCCGTAAAATAGTTCAGCGAAGCTTTGTACGCTTCATCAAAAGAGTAAAATTTTTCGTTCATTTGTTGATATTTTAATTAATTTCGGATTTCACGCTGCAAGTTTAGAAATACTTTGCGACTTATCCAAATTTTTCAACAATGAAAAGCAGATTGTGTTTAAAAGTTTTCCAAAAATTTTCTTAAATGACTGATAAATAAATATGTATTTTTTTCTCATATCGAAAAAATTTTCCAAAAGAATTATTCTTCGACGGGGCGCTTTTTATTTTCGGATTGCTTCGCCGCGTTTGCGGGTAATGTGACGGGACGGACTTTTGGCATCAATAGACACTGAAAGAGGGGGGGCATGCCTTATGCTTCACGCGATTCTCAACAATTTTTTATTAATTTTGCGCCATGATTAAATACGAGGAAATAGACGGAGGCGATCTGGGCGCTGTTTTCCTGCGGCGCAATCCCCGCGCGCGCCGGTATACGCTAAGAGTTGATAAAGGCCATGTTTATGCGACGATGCCCGTCCGGGGCAGCGAGCGGGAAATGCTGTCATTCCTGAGCCGGCAGCACGACCGCCTGCTCCGGATGCTGCAGCGGTCGCCCGGACGCATGACGCTCGACGACCGTACGGAACTGAACACCCGGACATTCCGGCTGCAGATAGGACGCCGTCCGCTTGACAACATCTATGCCGCCCTGAAAGACGGCGTCCTGCACATTTCATGTCCGCAGGAGACGGATTTTCATAAGGAGCGGACGCAGCAGTCCCTGTGGGAGATACTGAAAGAGGCGCTTCGACGCGAGGCGAAACGCATCCTGCCCGTGCGTCTGAAGGAACTGGCGGAAAAACACGGATTCCGGTATGCGGCAGTGAAGATAAACAGCAGCCGCACGCACTGGGGCAGCTGCACTTCGCAGAAAAACATAAACCTGTCCCTCTCCGTCATGCTGCTGCCGGCGTATCTTGCAGACTATATACTGCTGCATGAGTTGTGCCATACGGTGGAAATGAATCACAGCGAAAGATTTTGGTCGCTGATGAGCAGGGTCACGGACGGAAAAGCCCCCGCATACCGGAAAGAACTCCGCAATTACCATATCTTCTGACACACACAGCCGGATTTTGGCGTGTTATTGAATATTTACAGATATATTATTTGTTTTGCAAAAGTTCTTTGCCATTTATTTTGTATTCCTCCTGACATGCACTATCTTTGCCCGAAAAAAAAAGGCAACAGTATGCGGCAATATATGGAAGAAGATGTAGAAAAACGGCTGCGCGATTCGAAAACACAACGGAGCGCGTTTTCGGAGGTCGTTGCCGCATACAGCGAAAAGTTATACTGGCAGATACGCAGGATGGTTCTAAATCACGAGGATGCAAATGACATTTTGCAGAATACGTTCCTGAAAGCATGGCTGAATCTCGCCAGTTTCCGCGGAGATGCAAAACTGTCGACATGGATGTATAAAATAGCCGTTAACGAATGTATCACGTTCCTGAACAAGCAGCGTGCGATAAACAATGTGCCGCTCGACGATACGGATGTCTATCTGCTGCAGACGCTCCGGGCCGATGAGTATTTCAATGGAGACGAGATTGACGAAAAGCTGCAGAAGGCCATTTTGTCCCTGCCGGAAAAGCAGCGTCTCGTTTTCATGATGAAATATTATGACGAGATGAAGTACGAGGACATGTCGGAGGTTTTGGGCACTTCGGTCGGAGCGCTGAAAGCCTCGTATCATCATGCCGTAAAGAAAATAGAAACGTTTTTAACAAATGATATTTAAACCTTTCAGCCGGATGAACGTCTAAACATCCGCACGCACAAAGGAGGCTAAATTATGGAAATAGACGATAGATTAAAAGAGTTCAAGGACAGGAATCCGTTTCGCATTCCGGACGGTTACTTTGAAAACTTTGCGGAGAACATGACAAACCGTTTGCCGGATGTTCCCGCGAAGCAGCCTGACGTGATTTCCCTGTACGACCGTGTCAAGCCATGGCTGTATATGGCGGCCGCTTTTGCAGGGCTGGTGATTCTGTTTAATGTCCTGAACAGGACGGCGGAAACTCCTTTGGACGATAACGGTTCGCCCGAAAAAACCACAATGCCGGTATCGTCTTTGTACCCGGAATCGGAGGCAGATGAAAATGATGAATTTCTGGAGTATATTGAAGACATGTATACCGATAAATACGCACTTTCATACATTGATGATTTTATGGATAATTGAAATTCAGATGAAGAAAATAAATTTTTTTTTAGTGTGCCTGTCTGTATTGTTCATGTCGGCAATGCAGGTATCGGCGCAACGGTATGAACGCAAATCGCGCCCGGATAGCGAAAGGCCTTTTGACAGAGAGGCTTTTACCGCTGTACGGAATGCTTATATAACGGAGAAGGTCGGCCTTACCGCCAGGGAAGCCTCGGTTTTCATCCCGCTGGACAACGAACTGATGTACAAGAAATTCGATGTGGGGCGTGAATGTTACCGGATTGAACGCGAACTGAAGCGTAAAGAGGGTAAAACGGAAGAAGAATATAACAAACTGCTCAAGTGCCGCGAGGAAATGAAGGAGAAAAGGGATAAGCTGGACAAGGAATATCTGGAGAAGTTTAAAAAGATTCTGACGGCGGAACAAATCATAAAATACCAGAGCGCCGACAGGGCGTTCTTCGATGAATATGTAAGAGATAGAAGAAGATAAATATCGTTCCTGTCCGCACACAGGAATGATATCATATTTAGTGTTTTTGTTTAGATTTAGTTTTAGCTTTGATGGGGACGACGTGATGTCGTTCCCATTCTAATTCCGGACGTTTTGTGCCGCCCGCGCTCAGTCGAGCATTAACGTCATGTACAGGTCTGATATGTCAACTGTTTGCCCGTCGAGGATACAGGCCAGTCCGTAAGGTTTTGTTTCGCGGCTGACGGGTAGGGAAGTGTGTGAATCTTCTGCGCGGAAAGGGAGATGAACCTCGGCTGTCCGGGCGCCGTAGAGATTGAGTACGTGATGAATAAGCGCCTCTTTTACGGCTGGATGGTCGAACAGGATTTCCCTGACGGTAATTTTCCCCTCCGTTTCCGGTTTGGCAAATGCCATGCCGGCCGGGATGTTTTCCCGGAGCGCCACCCATGCGCCGCCTCCGTCGCAGGCCAAATCGCGGACAATGGTTTCGAGGCCGTCCGCGTCGTGCAGTACGGCGCACCGGCGTTCGCGCTGTTTGCGGTCGAAGAATGGGAAATGCCGATCCGTCGCATATCCGGCAAACGTGTAATCCGGCGAATCCGTTACCGGGCGGGCGGCGTCGGGCAGTTGCCGGACGGAAGAATAAGTTTCCGTTTCATGATTTACCGGGCATGTGTATCCGTATTTTCCATAAAAATCATACAGCCGGGGTTCCGCCGGGATAAGCGTCGAAACGGAATAGCCTCTTCGGCGCATTTCTTCCATGGCGACGGCCATCAGCGTTTTCGCGTATCCCTTTCCGCGCTCCGACGGGTGCGTGCAGACGCCGCATACGTAAGCCGACGGGATGACGCCGCGAACCGTTTTTATCCCGTAGGGAATCATCTGAAGGGCGGAAATTATCCGGTTGCCTCTTTTCATAACGAGGGTGTTCTCCGGTTTGTACACGCGGCTGAAAAACAGGTCGACAAACTCGCCGGAATCCTGAAACACCTCCTGCCACAACCGGGCAACTTCCCGTCTGTCGCCGGGCAGGGGATGCTGCGGCAGCCTTTCACCGGAGAGTGAGGGGTGAAGCGATGCGCTGAAATTCAACCGGTCGGGTTCGGACATGCTATCTTCTTTTTACCGCGGCATTTTTTTCGAGTAGAATGACGGGGTGATAGGACAGTTTGGACTGGCGCAGTCCCGGTATGCCCAGGTCTTCTTCCCTGTTTATGTAAAGATACTGCGCCGGTATCCGTGACGCAAATTCCTGGTTGATAACGCTGAATATGCCTTCGTAGCAGACGTCCGCCTTTTCCACGTGTATCCCGAACGTGTAACTGTTTATCGGCGAACCGTACGTGAATGCCACGATTTTGCCGTCGACCACGATGGCCCCGCCCGAAAGTCCGAGTTCGGTGAAATGATTCATGGCAAAAGTCATGGAGCGGTGTTCGTGGGCGAGGTCGTCCCGGTCGTTTTCGTCAACGTTGGCACGGCACCAGATACGCTCCACTTCCATGCACTGGGAAACGATTTCCCGGTGTATGGGCATGTAGATGTATTCGTACTGCTTTTTGAATTTGTTCACATGATTCCGTTTGGGCTGGAATTTCTTTCCCCTGAGCGTAGCGAGGTCTTCGCGCAGGTAGATATAGTCGAAGAAATCGCGTTCCTTGATATAGGTGAAACTGTCCGGGAACAAGGTGTTGATTTTAATTTTCAATTCCGGCGTTACGCCGAGTATCAGGAGTGGATAGCCCATGGATTCGGCATCTCCTCCGAGAAGTCCGATTGCCGTTTTCAGGTCTCCGTCGCCGACGGGAAGCATATACGCCAGATGCCTGTGTCCTTTTTCCTCCACATAGAAACGGACGAACAGGAAACCGTCCCTTACCGCATATTCGCTGTCGTAGAGGAATCTCCAACTGCACATGTTTGCGAACGCATAATCGCAATTGAGAGCGTTGCCCGGCAAGGTGAACGCCGTTATGGCCTCCCTGTCTTCCATTGTTATCGGTCTGAATGAAAGCGCTGTACTGTTTATCATCACTGTTTTATTTTTTTTTATTGACCCTCCGTTTATATTTCCACGTCATCCCATGTCCCGCCAACCAGTTCGCGGACGGTACGGTAACCGGCGCTTTTGAGCAGTGCGAGCGTTTCTTCCCGTCCGTCGTTTACCAGGTCGGGGTAGTGGCAGTCG
Organism: Tannerella sp.; assembly: GCA_031267485.1. Classification (GTDB taxonomy): domain Bacteria; phylum Bacteroidota; class Bacteroidia; order Bacteroidales; family Tannerellaceae; genus Tannerella. The sequence continues at coordinate 4,224 of JAIRYY010000222.1, read as the reverse complement.
GAATTTACCATGACCGGAATGTCGCGTTTTTTCAGTTCTCCGTACGATTCGATATGCGGATAGGTTTCGCCTTTTCCCGTTTTGTTCTTGCTGTTGACTTCGACGATAAGCCCTTTTCCGGCAATCAAGTCAAGCAGTTCAAGAAACGGTTTCCGATACCAGCCGGCATGCCGGTCGAAATCGGGATGCCGGCTTCCGTTCATGTATATCTTGTCAATATGTCCGACGATATCGAATCCGCCGGCTTCCACCATGTTTGCCGACGATTCGAAAAAATGCCCGGTTATGCGGCGGATGCTTCCTCCGTAGTGACGGTTAACGCCATTTTCGAAATCCCCGTAGCTGCCGTCAATGCATACCATGTTCTCCTCGAGCAGCGGTTTCCGCCACGGCAAAAAATGTACGGAACTGATGCGGTAGTCGAGCGGCATGGCCTGGAAATATTCCGTCGAGGCATTGTATGTCCCGTCCAGATAATCAATCTCGAGCGCCAGATAGACTTCCAACATTCCGGCATATTTGTGTTTCAGCCGGGTTATCTCGTCGATATATTCGGGCAGGTCGTCTTTCGACATGTTCCAGAATGTTTCGAACGGGAGAGGGGAGTGGGATGAGAAACCGTATGCGCGGAATTTATTTGCCATTGCGAACTTAATGAAGTCTTCGGGATGGCTCCGTCCGTCGCAAAAAGTGCAGTGACTGTGAAAATTACTGTTTTTCCCCATACTTGAAAACATGCGGGCGCTTATTTTATTACGTTCAGTTCTTTTCCCGTTTTGATAAACGCGCCGATTGCCCGGTCGAGATGAGCCGTCTCATGGCCGGCCGAAAGCTGAACGCGGATGCGCGCCTGATTTTCCGGGACGACGGGATAGTAAAAGCCCGTGACAAAGATGCCCTCTTCCTGCATGCGCCGCGCAAACAGCTGCGACAGCCTGGCGTCGTACAGCATCACGGCGCATATGGCCGACTGCGTCGGTTTGATGTCAAACCCGGCGTCCATCATCCTGTCGCGGAAATATTTCACGTTGTTCATCAGCCGGGTGTGCAGTTCGTCGCTTTCGCGGAGTATCCCGAACGCTTCTATGCCGGCGCCCACGATTGCCGGCGGGAGGGAGTTCGAGAACAGGTACGGCCGCGAACGCTGGCGCAGCAGGTCGATAATCTCCCTGTGCCCGGTCGTAAAACCGCCCATCGCTCCGCCGAATGATTTGCCGAGCGTGCCGGTGAAGATGTCTATTTTGCCGTAAATGTCATACAACTCCGCCACACCCCGTCCGGTCGGGCCTGCGACGCCGGCCGAATGTGACTCGTCGACCATGACAAGCGCGCCGTATTTTTCCGCCAGGGCGCATATCTTATCCATCGGCGCCACGTTGCCGTCCATGGAGAACACACCGTCGGTTGCAATGATGCGGTGACGCTGCGCCTGCGCGGCCTGCAGGCATTTTTCAAGTTCGTCCGTATCGGCGTTTGCGTACCGGTAGCGCCTGGCCTTGCACAGGCGCACGCCGTCGATGATTGACGCATGGTTGAGCGCATCCGAAATGATGGCGTCCTCTTCCGCAAGCAGCGGTTCGAACAGGCCTCCGTTCGCATCGAAGCACGAACCGTAGAGTATCGTGTCTTCGGTTTTGAAATAATCGGAGATAGCCGCTTCGAGCTGTTTATGCAGGTCCTGCGTTCCGCAGATGAAGCGAACCGACGACATCCCGAATCCGCGCGCGTCCATCGTCTTTTTTGCCGCTTCGATAAGGCGCGTGTCGCCGGACAGCCCGAGGTAATTGTTCGCACAGAAATTGAGGGCTTCTTCGCCCTCATTGATGCGTATATCCGCTTTCTGCGGGGTCTTTATGATGCGTTCCCTTTTATACAGTCCCGCCGATTCGATATTCGCCAGTTCATTATTCAGGAATTGCTGAAATGTTCCGTACATATTATTATCATTTTATTTGGTCTGTTTAGTGGTGCAAAATTAGGTGATTATCCTGATATTTCCAAAACTTTTTTCACACCGCGTATTTGGAAATCCCGACATTTCCGTATAGTTTTGCATCCTGATTCATAAATTCATAATTCACAACTGTCATGAAGAATAAACATACTACATCCAGAAATCTTCTCCGGCGTTATGTCTGGCTTGCCAACACCATCGATTGTGCCGGAGAAATCACGTTTAAGGAGATTAGCGACCGCTGGTTGCGTGAGACTGATGAAGAAGAAGAACTTCCCCTGCGCACGTTCCATAATCACCGGAACGCAATCGAGGAAATACTGGACATTAATATTGAATGTAACAAGCAAAAGGGTTTTGTCTATTATATTGAAAACAGGGATGATATAAAATTGGACGGGATACGCAGGTGGCTGTTGAGCGCTTTTTCCGTCAACAACCTGATTCACGAAAGCCATAAACTGAAACATCGGATTTTATTCGAGGAAATTCCATCCGGGCTGTCTTTTCTGGTACCGGTTATCGAGGCAATGCGCGACGGGAGGACTATGGAAATCACTCACCAGGGTTTCCGCCGAAATGAGCCAAAAACATTTGAGATAGAACCCTATTGTGTGAAAATCTTCAAACAGCGATGGTATGTCGTGGCGCGAAATCCTTACTGCGACGAACTGCGCGTCTATGCTCTCGACCGGATTAAAGAACTGCATGCGACGGACAGGACGTTCAAGCTGCCGAAGAATTTCGACGCACAAGCCCTGTTTTACAACACTTTTGGCGTCACCATGATAAAAGACGCAAAGCCTCCCACCGTAAAAATAAAGGTATTCGGCGACCAGCGGAATTACTTCCGCACGTTACCGCTCCACGCGACGCAAAAGGAGACGGAAACAGCCGGCGACTACTGCGTTTTCAGCTATGAGATTACCCCGACGCACGAGTTTCGCAAAGAACTGCTTTCGTATGGCAATGAAATAGAAGTTCTTTCACCCGAGTGGTTCCGAACGGAAATAAAGGAAATCGCCCTGAAAATGAATGCCATGTACGGGAAATAACCGACGATTGCCGCCGCATGTCATTCTGTCCGCGGGGCATCCTGTCCGTACGTCATGAGTTTGCTGACGTATTTACCGACGATGTCAAATTCCAGGTTTACGACCGTTCCTTTCGCTGTCACTCCGAAGTTTGTGTGTTCGAGCGTATAGGGTATGATTGCCACCTCGAAGCTGCTTTCCCGCGAGTTGCAGACCGTCAGGCTTACTCCGTTTACGCAGACGGAGCCTTTCTCGACGGTCATGTATCCCCGCCGCGCCATGGCGCTGTCGGCTTCGTAGCTGAACGCAAAGTACCGGCTTCCGTCGGCATCCCTTACATCCGTGCACGTAGCCGTCCGGTCTACATGTCCCTGCACGATGTGTCCGTCAAGGCGTCCGTTCATGAGCATGCTGCGTTCCAGGTTGACCCTGTCCCCGACGCGAAGCAGCCCCAGGTTCGAGCGTTCCAGCGTCTCCCGGATTGCCGTCACCGTATAGGCATCGTCCGTCCTGCTCACCACGGTGAGGCAAACGCCGTTGTGCGCCACGCTCTGGTCGATTTTCAGTTCGTTCACGAACGAACATTCAAACGTGAGGTGCACATTCCCTCCGTCCTGCCCTATCGCCTTTAAAAGGCCTGTTTCTTCAATAATTCCCGAAAACATAGTTGTGTGTGTTAGTATGATGCGGCAAAATTACGCATTTCCGCCGTAAAAACGAAAGAAATGGCGCGGATATGCACTTTCTGCTTCAGCTTATCCCGGACGGGACAGACGATCTTTTAGTTTTTATTTCTTACTTGAATGTGCGATTATGTTGGAAAAACAATAAGGATGAAACTTTTTTTAGTCTTTTTGTTTTGCCGGTTTTGAAAAACATTATATATTTGCCGTTGCTATTTCGCACGGTATTGATTGAGTGCGGACAAAGTTTGAAAAACAAATAAGATAACATGAATTGTTTCGATAGAAAAAATATTCTCTGTTTTGATTTAATTAACACGTCCGTGTTGGTTAATTCCGAATTTTTATTAGAGAGAGACTAAGGGTATCCTTGTAACTTCCTATAAAACAATGAGATTCGTTTCGTTTTAACTTTAAGGGGTACGAATTGGAGCGGGTGCATTCCAAAATGTCGGATATCGTATATTTTTTCTCATATAAAAAAGTTTTTTTTTTCATATCACGTACTTGAAAATCCGGAATCTTCATATACCTTTGTATTTCAAAAAATAAA
>JAIRYY010000156.1 GCA_031267485.1 Tannerella sp. | reverse complement strand
ATATCCAAAAGTCTTATGAAAAATTCAAATCGGAGCATTGCTAACAGAAAAGCCAAGAATCATGGCAGTTACATGGAGACAATGACGGCATATCAGGGGCCGTTGCCGTCCCCTGAATTGTTGCAGGGTTTCGAAGATATAGTGAGCCGCCGACCGTATAATAAAAATGGCCGAAAAAGAACAGAAAGAACGTCACTGAAATGAACGATTGACGGTCATATGTGGTGTTATTGCAACGATTATAGGAATATTTTTTGCTTTCGGCTCTGTGCTTATTGTGGGATATTGATATATTATTGTGCGACTATTGGTGCGGAAACAACTGCAATAGCCCTATCTACAACAACATTGGTAGGCGTAGCAAGCATTTTCGTATGGTTTAAGAGGGCAAGAAAAACCAATTCGTAAATAAACCATCTATGCCATTGCAGTAGTGGAATAAAACAGTTCAGCAAGAAGTTTGACGGCATGTTGAACCTCTTGTTTTTTTTTCGCAAAAGAGTAATTTCGCCATTTTCTTTGTTTGTTTTCCAGATATTCTAACTCGCAAGACGGGGAATGGCGTTTTCTTTCGTACTTTACGGGTATAATATCGAGTATAATAAATTTATATTATGAGATGTTTATAAAAAGTAAATGCTGCCATAATGGCAGCATTTACCCAATTGCGATATTTTTCTGAAATCTTACACGTTTCACAACGGGCATATTTCCACGGGTGTATATAAATTTGATTAGTCACTAAAACTATTATCTTTTACTCTCGCTCATATAACAATAAAATATAATTTTATCAAAATATTATCTCTACTATTATTAACCTGCCAAAATACCATCATGTTGTGAATTTTTTGAAGACCTATCCGCATATTACTACTAACTAATCCATCATACCAACGCAGATGATTATATCATACTGCGACAAATTTTATATGCAAATTTCAAATACACCAGCAAATAGTAATACTTCCTTATCTTCTATTATTACAATATTATCTATAACTTTTTTCTTTCACGGTGCAAATATCGGTATAATTTTCAAAATAAAAAAAACATCATTGTTAATTATTATTAAAACCCCGTTTTTTTATCTATTATATACTCCGGACGGTCTTTTATTTCATCAAAAAGTACGCCGAGATACTGGCCGAGAACGCCGATGGTCAGCAGTTGTACGCCACCGAAAAAGACAACGACCGTCATGATGGACGTCCATCCGGTTTCCGCATTGCTGAATCCGTAAATTTTGCCGAGCGTAAACCATATAGCGAGTATTATTCCGACAATTACGGCCAAAAAACCCAGTCCCATAGCCAGCTGCAGAGGCTTCTTCGAGAAATAGAGCAGCGCGGTGGAGGCAAATTTCACCATTTTCATCAGCGGATATTTCGTCTCGCCGGCAAACCGGGCTTTCCTTTCATAATAATACGGAACCTGTGTGAAGCCCATCCAGCTGACCAGCCCGCGGATATATTTACCATGCTCGCGCATCCGACAGAACTGGTCCATTATTTTGCGGTCTATAAGCCTGAAATCCCCCGTATCCAACGGGAATTTTACCTCGCTCACACGGTTTATAAGCCGGTAGAAGCATTTCGCGGATATGCGTTTAAAGAGACTCTCCTTTTCCCTTGACTTGCGAACGCAGTATACGACATTGGCCTGATTCTTTTCGCGGAAATCGAGTATTTCCGGAATCACTTCGGGAGGGTCCTGCAAATCGGCATCCATGACGATTGCCCAGTCCGCATCGCAATGATGTATACCCGCCGAGACCGCGGGCTGATGACCGAAATTGCGCGAAAAATGCAACACCTTGACCTGTTTGTCGCCGGCGGATATCTCATTCAGCAAACGGTACGTGCCGTCCGAACTGCCATCGTTCACATATATAATTTCCGTATCGCATGAAAGCGTGTCCAGGACTGATTTTGTGCGTTTATACGACTCGGCGATAACGCTTTCTTCATTGTAGCATGGAATAATAACAGAGAGTTTGGACATAATATTATTTATTAAATGTATAATACTTATTAATCATAAAATTGGTTACCGTATACATAACCATGGACAGCATTTGAATATAGAATAAGGTATCTATTCTGAAAATCTTCAATACCGGTTCAAGGAATGAATATAGCGGGGGGTCATACGGGCAGTGACGGTTCAGGAACAGCAGGAAGCCGAACTGCAGCGAGAAGCAGACGGCAAACACGAGAAAAAACTTCAGGGCGCTGTCGAACATGCCGGCTTTACTCTTAAATGTCCACCAGCGATTCAGGAAAAAGCTGTTTATCAGTCCGGCAAGGTATCCAACAAAGTTGGAAAGCGCCTCCGAACATCCGAGATTTTTCGTCATAAGCCAGATAACCGCAAGCGATATTAGGGTGTTTCCCCCTCCCACTATACCGTACTTAACGGCCTGTCTTATCATTTCCATAGCGTTCAACTATCTGTTCGACTTCCCTCCGGTCAAGCTCTTTCACATTTGTAATCGTAAAAATATCCGACAGAAAATTCCCGTACAGATTACACTCGCGTATGACATCCTCCAGAATCATCCTCATGTCGGTTTTTACGGGTATCAGGAAAACAAGTTCCACATACCGGTCGCCGACGGTAAGGCGTTCCATTTCGCAGTCGTTTTTGGACAGGGAATATCCAAATTCCTTTTCGATAATTTCGCGCTGATAGTCAAGGAACAAATTTCCTCCGGCGGACAGTATCAGTACGTAAAAGCGCAACTTTTCGCCTTTGCCGCCCAGGCCGGTAGATATGTAAATCTGTTTTTCTCCCGACAGTTCCGATTCGAGCATGATGCGGCTTTCCATTAATGCCATGTATGCCCAGTTAACAAGTTGCGGGTCGGGATGCTGCACGTACTGCTCCAGCAGCCGGTAGGCTCGCACCTGCTTTGATGATGCCAACGTCGAAAGAATCCGTTTCTTTTCGTCCCTTGACAGTTCACCATCCCGCAAATCCATCATATATCTGTGATAGTCGCCGTCCTTCATCGCCACGGAATCTCTGCGTATCCGCTCCGAATACTTGAAATACGCCATCTGCTGTTCCACCGGAACGCGGTGTTCCAATATATGAAAATGTCCCTCCATGTTCTGGAAAGATTCGTAAAACCGTTTAAATATATCGTCCTGTTCTTTCATACTTCTTCTCCTTTTTGAATAATGAATAAGTAATCCCGCAACAAAAATACATTTTTTTATCAAAGATTGCAAATCATTTTTATCATTACCGGAAAGAACGGTTTGGAGAAATAAATAATCATTCCTATATTTGCGCCCCAAAATATCACTGATTGACCGGAAGATGAGCAGTTATATCATACTTTTTGCCGTACTTGCATATTTTCTTGTCCTGTTGAGCATATCATGGTTGACGGGGCGAAAAAACACGAACAACGAAACTTTTTTCCTCGGCAACAGACGTTCGCCGTGGTACATAGTGGCGACGGGAATGATAGGCTCGTCCATTTCCGGAGTTACATTCGTGTCCGTACCCGGATGGGTAGGCGCTACCGACATGACGTACATGCAGCTTGTTTTCGGCTTTTTTTTCGGCTACATCATTATCGCAAAAGTTTTGCTTCCGGTTTATTATAAATTGAATCTGACGTCCATCTACGAATATCTCAACAGCCGCATGGGCGTCAGGAGCTATAAAACCGGAGCGTCGTTCTTCCTGCTGTCCAAAATGACCGGGGCGGCGGCGCGCCTTTATCTCGTTGTGATGATTCTTCAGACATACGTGTTCGACCGGTGGAACATTCCTTTTGCCGTAACCGTCGTCACAAGCATTGCCCTTATCTGGCTGTACACATACCGCGGCGGCATCAAAACCATTATTCTTACCGACACGCTGCAAACGATATGTTTTATCGGCATGCTTGTCATTATTATATGGCAGGTAAAAGACAGCATGGGGCTTGACATGGCGGGAATGACGCGGACGATAGCCGACAGTCCGCACTTCCGCCTGTTTGAGTTTAATGACTGGGGCAGCAGGCAGCATTTCGTTAAACAGTTTCTGAGCGGCGTTTTCATACCGGTCGTCATGACGGGGCTGGACCAGGATATGATGCAGAAGAACCTTTCCTGCCGCAATCTGAAAGAGGCTCAGAAAAACATGTATTCATACGGCTTTGCCTTTATTCCCCTAAACTTCATGTTTTTATGCCTCGGAGCGCTGCTGATTGCATTGGCGTCGAACTTGAACATCGAACTGCCGGCCGCAGGCGACGACATCCTTCCGATGTTCTGCACCTCCGGCATGCTCGGTCAGTCCATTCTCGTCTTTTTCACGATAGGTATTATTGCCGCCGCGTTCAGCAGTGCGGATTCGGCGCTGGCTGCCCTTACAACGTCTTTCTGCATCGACATCCTGGGGATAAAAAGGGAGGAGGCCGCGAAGGCCAGACGCATCCGGCTGAACGTGCACCTGCTCGTCTCCGCCGTCTTTGCCTTAATCATACTGCTTTTCAGGGCGGTAAACGACCGCAGCGTCATTGATGCCATCTACACGATTGCGTCATACACGTACGGACCGCTCCTCGGACTGTTCGCGTTCGGACTGTTCACCAAAGGCAGGATTGACGACCGGTCCGCTCCTTTCATCTGCATTGTCGCACCCCTGATATGCCTCGCGTCAGATTATGTTTCAGCGCATTACGCCAATTACCGTTTTGGCTACGAACTGCTGATGATGAACGGTCTGCTCACTTTCGCCGGACTTTGGCTCTGCCGGAAAAAGAGGTCGCGACGCGGCGGCTGAATCAGTCCGGTAAAAGGGCCGCCGGGATGAAGCCGGGCGGCGTCCCGGCCGTAAAAACAGGCGCGCTTATTTTGTATTGCGCTCAACTTGCACTATCTTTGCCTTCCCAAAGGAAAATATTTTATGGAGGTAAAAAGTGCAAAATTTATAATCAGCAATGCCGATGTCAGAAAATGTCCCGCCGGGACATTGCCCGAATATGCGTTTACTGGCCGTTCGAATGTCGGCAAGTCTTCGCTGATTAACATGCTTACAAATAATAAGCATCTGGCCATGACGTCGCAGAGACCCGGCAAGACGCAGCTGATTAATCATTTTATAATTAACGGCGAATGGCATCTCGTCGACCTGCCGGGATACGGATATGCACAACGGGGCAAGCAGGGACGCGAGAATATCCGGAAAATAATCGAAAGTTACATACTCGAACGCGAACAGCTGACAAACCTGTTCGTGCTCCTCGACTGCCGTCACGAACCGCAGAAGATAGACCTCGAATTTATGGAATGGCTCGGTGAATGTGGCATCCCCTTTTCGATAATCTTTACGAAAACCGATAAGATAAGCAAGAACAAACTTTCGGAAAACATCGGGATTTATCACCGGAAAATGTTTGAAACCTGGGAAGAACTGCCGCCCATATTCATTTCCTCGTCGGAGAAAAATGAAGGCCGCGAAGAAATTCTCGACTATATCGACAGCATTAATTCATCAATGGTTAGTGATTAATGATTAGCGTAGTTAGTGATTAGCGTAGTTAGTGATTAGTGAACTGGTGATTAGTGATTAATGGGCGGAAAGTGGGACATCGTCATTGCGAGGAACGAAGCAATCCAGGCGCAGGCGATGACCCGACAGCCGCCCGGACTACACTGCCTGTGCCTGGATTGCTTCACTTCGTTCGCAATGACGGTAGAATGTGTTCACAATGACAGAGGAAATGCCCGTAATGACGGTAAAATGCAGAGCAATGGCAGTAAAATGCAGAGCAATGACGGCGTCTCGCTTGCGCGGTAAAAACTCTTAATTCTTAATTTTTAATTTTCCACCGATGAAAGTATGTATTGCTGAAAAACCAAGTGTTGCGCGTGAAATTGCCGAAGTACTCGGGGCCAGGCGGAGAATGGAAGGGTATATTGAGGGCAACGGTTATCAGGTATCCTGGACATTCGGACATTTGTGCACGCTGAAAGAGCCGCAGGATTACTCTCCCGACTGGCAGCAGTGGAGCCTGCGTTTCCTGCCGATGATACCGCCCCGCTTTGGCATCAAACTTATCGACAATCCCTCGTACCGGAAACAGTTCGGGATACTTGAAACGCTTATCCGGAACGCGGAAGAGGTCATCAACTGCGGAGACGCCGGCCTGGAGGGAGAGCTGATTCAACGCTGGGTGATGCAGAAAGCCGGATGCAAGTGTCCGGTGCGGCGGCTCTGGATATCTTCTCTTACGGAAGAGGCCATACGCGATGGATTCCGGACGCTGAAAGACCAGTCGGAATATCAGCATCTTTATGAGGCCGGGCTGTCACGCGCCATCGGGGACTGGATTCTCGGCATGAACGCAACACGCCTGTACACGCTCCGGTACGGACAAAACAGGCAGGTTCTGTCCATCGGACGCGTACAGACGCCGACTCTCGCGCTTATCGTAAAACGGCGGAAGGAAATTGCTGATTTCAAGCCCGAACCTTACTGGGAACTGAAAACCGTTTACCGCGAAACGACGTTTTCCTCATTGCACGGGAGATTTTCGAAGAAAGAGGAGGGGGAGGAACTGTTGCTGAAAATAACGGACAGACCTTTTACCGTCACGGACATAACCGGAAAGAAAGGACGGGAATCGGCTCCGCGCCTGTTCGACCTGACCTCCCTGCAAGTCGAATGTAATAAAAAATTCTCGCTTTCGGCCGACGAGACGCTGAAACTGATACAGGCGCTTTACGAAAAGAAAGTCACGACGTATCCGCGTGTGGACACGACGTTTCTGACGGAGGACCTGTACCCGAAGATTCCGCAGATACTCCGGGGACTGGCCGATTACGCCGCCCTCACCGCCACATTACTGTCGGCCAGGATTCCCAAATCAAAAAAGGTGTTCGACAATGCGAAGGTGACCGACCACCATGCCATTATACCGACAGGCGTGCCGGCGCGAAACCTCGCCGACAATGAGCGGAAAGTCTACGACCTCGTGGCAAGGCGTTTCATCGCCGCGTTTTATCCCGACTGCGAAGTGGCGACAACAACCGTGTCGGGAGAAGTGGAAGACGTCAAATTCAAAGCCACCGGCAAACAGATTCTCCGTCCGGGCTGGCGCGTCGTTTTTGAGAAACAGCCGGCGGAAAGGGAGCGGCCGGACGACGACAGCGCCGAACAGCGTCCCGCCGAGGAAAACGCCGTACTGCCGGAATTTACAAAGGGAGAAAGCGGCCCTCACAAACCGGATTTTGCGGAGAAATGGACCACGCCGCCCAAACCCTATACCGAAGCGACCCTCCTGCGTGCGATGGAAACGGCCGGGAAACTGGTCGACAACGACGAACTGCGCGATGCGCTGAAAGAAAACGGCATCGGCAGACCGTCAACACGCGCCGCCATAATAGAAACGCTGTTCAAACGCAATTACATCCGTAAGGAACGTAAAAACCTGTATGCCACATCCACAGGCGTGGAACTTATCGACTCCATTCAGGACGAACTGCTCAAAAGCGCGGAACTGACTGGTCTGTGGGAAAATAAACTCCGCAAGATTGAACAGGGCGTTTACGAAGCCTCCATGTTCATTAACGAACTGAAGGAAATGGTCGGGCAAATCGTGCGGAACGTGCTCTCCGACAAGAGTTCGCACACAATAACAATCGACGGCAAATCCTAAAAAAAAACAAAAAATCACAGGACTGCAGATAAAACGGCTATTTTTTCAGCTCTCCGTTTATCGTAACCGTTTCACCTTTTGCAAGTTTATAGACGGCGGTTTTGACGCCCGAACGCAGGTGGAGCTTGCCGACGACGACGGATTGGATGCGGGCATCCGTCAGTTTGCCGTTTTCCCACGAAAGGTCGACGATGAAACCGTCTCGCGCACGCGAGCCTTTTACCAAATCGGATGATAATCCCGAGTGTTACCGTTTCTACCGACATGGGGATGTATAGAAAGCTCTGTTCCGTCATTACAAACGAAGCGAAGCTATCCGGTTTTACAAATAACCCGGATTGCTTCGCTTTTACAAAGGATGACGGGACGGAGGAGGCCGCCCGCAATGGCTGGAGGGCTGTTTTGGGTATTATATCGAGCATCCATTTAATGTTAATTAACGCATAGCCGGTGATTCTATATCGCCACAAATCATGAAAATTGGCCACAAATCATGAAAATTGGCCACAAATCATGAAATATGGCCACAAATCATGAAAATTGGCCACAAATCATGAAATATGGCCGCAAATCATGAAAATTGGCCACAAATCATGAAATATGGCCACAAATCATGAAAATTGGCCGCAAATCATGAAAATTGGCCACAAATCATGAAAATTGGCGGCTGAAAAAACAATTATCATGCTTATTTTCAGCAATTAAGCAATTTACCCCAGGTAATTCTACCAACATTTTGTCCCCTGACGGACAATATGTCGGTAGAGACGTAGCACGCTACGTCTCTACGGCGCCCGCCCCGTGGGGGACGGTATCCGGCAAAACGGCACGGATGCAAATTTATGCGCATGCGTTTGCAAATACAACGCCCTGGCATTGCTTTACCGTGGAGACGCGATGCATCGCGTCTCTACAACATACAATGTACAACGACGCCATACGCGCCGGCAGGAACAGAACAATTTCCATACGGATTTTGTCCCCCTAACGGGACAATACATTGGCAGGAAAATTCCCGGCAACGTATATATCCCGTCCTGTCAGGGACGGAACATATATGTCACCGGAAATGTTTCTGCTGACATATTGTCCCCGAAAAGGGACTGAGATACCTTTATATGTTATTTATTTCGCGTTACTTAATGGATTTTTTCAGCTCTCCGTTTACCGTAATCGTTTCGCCTTTGGCCAGTTTATAGACGGCCGTTTTGGCGCCTGAACGCAGGTGGAGTTTGCCGCCGGTGAGGGACTGGATGCGGGCGGCCGTCAGTTTGCCGTTTTGCCAGGAGAGGTCGACGGTGAAACCGCCGCGGGCGCGCAGGCCTTTTACCGAACCGGAGGCGGACAGCGCGGTGGGGAGCGACGGCAGCAGTTGCACGTCGAAGCTGCCGTCGGAAGTCGGCAGGTGACTTTGCACGAGCATCTCGGCGATGGCGGCCGTGGCGCCGAAGTTGCCGTCGATCTGGAAGGGCGGATGGTCGTCGAACAGGTTGGGCAGCGTCTTGCCGCTCAGCAGGACGGAGAGGAGCTTGTAGGCGTGGTCGCCGTCGTGCAGGCGGTTCCACATGTTGATTTTCCAGGCCAGTCCCCAGCCCGTGCCGTCGTCGCCGCGGGCGAGGAGCGTCTTGCGGGCGGCATCGGCCAGCGCGGGCGTGCCGACGACGGTGATTTGGTTGCCCGGATGCAGTCCGAAGAGGTGCGACGTATGACGGTGGTGCGGCTCGACTTCCGCGTAATCTTCCGCCCATTCGAGGATGCGTCCCGTTGCGCGGCTGATGCGGACAGGGGGCAGGCGTTTGAGGGTTTTCTCACATTCGGCGCGAAACGCCTCGTCGGTCTTCAGTATCCTGCACGCCTGGATGCAATTGGTCAGCAGATTGTGGATGATTTCCAAATCCATGGTCGCGCCGTAGGTGAAGACCGTGCGTTCGCCGTTGGGCAGGATGAAGGCGTTTTCGGGAGAATAGGAGGGGTTGGTGACCAGTTTGCCGGCGCAGGCCGT
>JAIRYY010000077.1 GCA_031267485.1 Tannerella sp. | reverse complement strand
GAACTGCCCTCCCTCGAAAAGGGCGACCCACATCTTCGTAGGGGCGAATAATTATTCGCCCCTGCGAAGATGTGGGTCGACTTTTTCGACCGAAGTCGATGGTTTCGACCGAGGGGGTTCATCGTTCATCGTTCATAGTTCATCGTTATATTTAGCTATTTACCCAGCTGTCGCGGTAGCCGGGTTCGAATATTTTGCGTACCTCCCTCAGCAGGTCCTCATCCGGCGGCGCGGTGGCGTAGCGGATTGTTTTCAGGACATTTTCCGGATTGGTCGTGCTGAACAGGGTCGTCGCTATGCGCGGATTGTTCACCGAGAATGAGACGGCCAGCTGTTCGATGGAAATGCCTTTCGACCTGCAGTACTCGACCGCCTTTGCCGAGAGGCGTCTCAAGGCTGCGGGCGCAGGATGCCAGTCGGGCGTGCCGCGTTCCGTCAGAAGTCCCATTGAATAGGGCGAGGCATTGATTACTCCCACCTTTTCCGTCTCGAAGTAGTCGAGGTAATCAGCCAGCGCATCATCATTTAATGTATAGTGGCAAAAGGACAGTACGCTTTCGACCGTACCGGCCGGAACATGGTCGATGACATAACGGAAATGCCTCAGATTGAGATTCGTTATGCCGACGTGCCCCACAATCCCCGCCTCGCGGAGTTCGACAAGCGCGGGAAGCGTCTCGCCGCATACCTGCTCAAGGTCGGCAAATTCAATATCGTGTACGTTGATGAGGTCAAGGTAGTCGACATTCAGCCGCTCCATGCTCTCGTACACGCTTTCTTTCGCTTTTTTGACGGAATAGTCCCAGCAATTCACGCCGTCACGGCCGTACCGTCCAACTTTTGTCGAAAGGTAATAGCGGCTTCTGTCCATATTTTTCAATGCTTTCCCAAGCGCCGTTTCGGCTTTCAGATGCCCGTAATAAGGCGAAACATCTATAAAATTGACGCCATTGTCAACGGCCGTATAAACGGCCTCCATTCCCGTCGCTTCCTTCAGCGAATGAAAAACCCCGCCCAAAGATGATGCTCCGAAGCTGATATGGGACACTTTCATGCCCGTTTTTCCGATTTCCCTGTATTCCATAGTATACTTTGTTTTGTTTTATTTTAAAAATCGTGCAAACTTAGTCATAAAATTTCATTCGCCAATTGCCCGTTATCGACGAAATATTGCATTTTATCGACATTCGTCGTAAAATTATCATAAAAATATCCAAATTGGCATATTTTTCGCCTTTCAGGGCGTATAAATTCTTCCGGCAAGAGTGATATGTCGAACTTTTTTTTCGAAAATGCGTGATTTCTTATTACATGTTTATTCCTCCCCTGCGCAGCGGACAGCTGACGCCGCAGGAGGCGCATGCACTTCCTGCAGAGGCCAGCGTTTCGTCGTAGCGGAAAACCGTGACCTTTTTCTTTCCCGCGACGAACAGGCGGTCGTTCCATACTTTCACGTCGTAA
This sequence comes from Tannerella sp., assembly GCA_031267485.1. Classification (GTDB taxonomy): domain Bacteria; phylum Bacteroidota; class Bacteroidia; order Bacteroidales; family Tannerellaceae; genus Tannerella. The sequence goes on along the minus strand of JAIRYY010000077.1, from coordinate 7,007 downwards.
GCCGTGTATCCGCCGCCCAACTGTTTGCCGTCGAGCAATATGCCGCGGAAAATGCCGTCGCCGCCGTAGCAGCTGATGCGCGGGATGCCTTTTTCGGATGTGATGATATCGCCGCCTGGCGTGCAGGATATATGCACGGGATTGCAGCAGCCGTTGAAGAGACCCGGAGCGCCGCCCGCCTTGCCGAATGTGCCGATATATTCTCCGTTGAGCGTATATTTTTCGACCTGATGCCGGCCCGAATTGGAACAGTAAAGGAGGTCGCCGACACATTCGATGCCGAACGTGAGGCTTGGAATGATAAACCGGCCGGGACTGTTGATGAATGTGACGAAATTGCCTTCGCGGGTGTATTTGCAGATGTTTTTATTGTCCATGTCGGTCACAAAGACAAAATCGTCGGACAGCGCAAGCGAACAGTAATTCGACAGTTCGCTGCATGCCGACCATTCGCGCAGCAACTGCCCGTCGTGTGAATAGACGCTTATGGCGGCCGGGTGGAGCAGGTAGATTCCGTCGCTGCCGGCCGCCATGTCGCGGACGGTTTCGGCGGCGACCGCGAAGCGCCGCGTCATCGTCCCGCGGCTGTCGTAAACCGAAACGGTCTGCGGAGTGGCGAGATATATCGTGCCATTGTGCTGTGCCAACGACTGAATGTTGTCGGCCGCCTCAAACGAGGCGACCTGCCGGTAGGGTGAAACAGACGTGTTTTCTTCCTGCCTGTAACGGGCGCCGGACGGGTTTGCGGCGGCACGGGAGGTTGTCCTGTTCAGCAGCACGCCCGAAACACCGGCAATCGCCCCGCCGGCGACAATTGAGCCGCAGACATTCAAGAACTTTTTACGGGAGATATTTTTCATTTTCCTTATATTTCAGTTTTCCGCGCTCAAAATTATACAAATTTCCGGATTTCCCATTATATTAATGGAAAAAGTTTGATTTTGAAGCATGCAGATGATGCAGACCGGATGGATTGTCGCAGATATTTTCAAGTAAGCGGGCTGCAAGCCTGCGCCGCTGCGCCGGCAGGACATCCACGTTCCAGGGACGCGAGTCCGCGAGTCAGGGACTCAAGTCCCCAAGCCAGGAACGCGAGTCCGCGAGTCAGGGACTCGAGTCCGCGAGTCAGGGATTCGAGTCCGCGCGTCAGGGACTCGAGTCCGCGAGCCAGGGATTCTAGTCCGCGAGCCAGGGACTCAAGTCCGCGCGTCAGGGACGCGAGTCCGCGCGTCAAGGACTCGAGTCCGCGAGTCAGGGACTCGAGTCCGCGAGCCAGGGACTCGAGTCCGCGAGCCAGGGACTCGAGTCCGCGAGTCAGGGACTTGAGTCCGCGAGCCAGGGACGCGAGTCCGCGAGCCAGGGACGCGAGTCCGCGAGCCAGGGACGCGAGTCCGCGAGTCAGGGACTCGAGTCCGCGAGCCAGGGACTCGAGTCCGCGAGCCAGGGACTTGAGTTCGCGCGTCAGGGACTCGAGTCATGACATTTAAGTCAGCGAAGTCAGCGCACTGTCTTTAAGCGTAATAACAGCCGTTAAGTCGACAGGCAACATCCCCCCGCTTTCGCTCTCAAGGTCATCCCGGGAGAGGATTTCTTACCGGCAAAAAAGAGGATTGTACCGGTTCTTTTGCCGCCATATTCCCTGCATTTGAAGGATCTGCGTTTATCTTTGGAATCTGTCATCTGCGCGCCAAATTTTTCCGGGCGGAGGTTTTCGAAATAATACGTATATTTGCGCGGCTAAAAAGGATAAATACAATGGAAAAAGGGAAACTTATTATATTTTCAGCGCCTTCCGGTTCCGGTAAAAGCTCGGTAATACAACACTTGCTGCAACAGGGATTGCCCCTGCGGTTTTCCGTATCGGCGACAAGCCGCGCTCCGCGTGGAAACGAACGGGACGGCGTGGACTATTATTTCCTCACGCCGGAGGAGTTCCGTTCGCACATTGAAAAGGACGACTTCCTGGAATACGAAGAAGTATACAGGGACACGTTTTACGGGACATTGAAAAGCGAGGTCGAACGTATCGCCGAAGCCGGACAAAATGTGGTTTTTGACGTGGATGTTGTCGGCGGATGCAATATAAAAAATCTTTACGGCGACCGCGCCCTGTCTGTTTTCATCCGTCCCCCGTCGGTCGGCGAATTGCGCCGCCGGCTCGAAAAACGCGGCACGGACGCGCCCGAAGTTATCGGACGCCGCCTGGAACGGGCGGAATACGAGCTGCAGTTTGCCGGCAGGTTTGATGCGGTCGTCATCAACGACAACCTGGAAAAAGCGCGGAACGAGGTGTTTCGTATTGTCAGGAACTTTATCGAATCATAGGACGGCGAAATACAATGCACAAAAGTTTAGCGGATTGGGGCATTTTTCTCTCCCCCGAAAACGATAAATCCGGAGTTTACATTCCCTTTTTGCCTTTTACGCGTGGAAATGCTGTGCGGTTTCGAAAATATTTAATAGTTTTGTGCGCATTAACTGAAATAATTATGAACGGAAAAGAACGGAACGGAACAGGAGTGAAATCGTTTATTATCGCCAATCCGCTATACGATACGGTGTTTAAGCGATTGATGGAAAACATGCGCATAGCAAAGTTTTTCCTCTCGACAATACTGGAACAGCAAATCACGGAAGTTACCGTCCTCCCCCAGGAGTTTACGTACAGGGGGAAGGTGAAAAAGGGGCCGGATGACGATGTTTATTATTCCATCTTCCGGATAGATTTCATGGCAACCGTCCTGACCGAAGACGGCGAGCGGAAAAAGATACTGATAGAGGTGCAGAAATCCTGGAATCAGGACGACCTGATGCGTTTCCGCAAATACCTCGGCGAACAGTACGGCAAAACGGATACCATGAGCAACGGTGAAATAACGCTTCCGATTACGACGATTTACATCCTCGGATTTAACCTCGCAGGGATAGAAAGTCCGTGCGTGAAAGTCGGACGGATGTACACGGACATGAGAAACCGGGAGACCATCCATGCCAAATCCCGCTTTATCGAACTGCTTACGCACGACAGCTACGTTATCCAGGCCGGCAGAATCGCGGACTTACGCTACACGACAAACCTGGACAAGCTGCTGAGCATCTTCGAACAGGCCTATTTCATCCGGAAAGATTCGGGCGTGATTAAGGAATACCGCTACCAGCCGGACGACGAGGAGATGGAACTCATCACGTCCGTCCTGTACGAAATGGCGGCGGACGGGGAAGAACGCAAACAGCTGGAAAACGAAGAAGAGGCTATGCGTATTCTCGAAGCCGTTTACTTCAGGAAAATCAGGGAACATGAAAGCGTTATCGAAGAGCAGGCCAGGGCGCTCGAGGAAAAGGCCAGGGCGCTCGAAGAAAAGGACCGGCAAATTGCCGAATTGAAACGTCTTCTTCAGGGCAATCAGGCGGAATGAAAATGGCTGTCGGCATATTCCCGGGTTCGTTCAATCCGATTCACATCGGTCATCTGGCGCTGGCAAACTGGATTCGCGAGTTTTGCGGCCTGGATGAACTGTGGTTTCTCGTGTCGCCCCTGAATCCGTTCAAGGATGAGGCCGGTTTGATGGACGGAAACGCGAGGCTCCGGATGGTGGAAGCCGCGATTGACGGGTATCCGGGCTTCAAGGCGTGCGACATCGAGTTCAGGCTGCCCCGGCCGTCATATACCATCAACACTTTGCGGGAACTGCGCAGACAGTTCCCGGACACGGCGTTTCTGCTGATAATGGGCGCCGATAACTGGGAGAATATTTCCTGCTGGAAAAATTTCGACGAACTGGTCGATGAGTTTCCCATCATCATCTACCCGCGCAAGGATTGCGAAATAACGGTTCCGGAGAAATATGCGAACATAAAAAAAGTGGAAGCTCCCCTTCTGGAGATATCGTCCACTTTCATACGCCGGTCTGTCAGGGAGCACAGGGACGTCCGCTTTTTTCTTCCCGAAAAGGTATGGGCGATGCGCGAACTTTTCAACCCTTAGCTACGCGCTCAAGCCACCTGACCATACTGAGCATCACAATCATCGACAGTCCCGTAGCGCCGGCAAACACTAACCAGCATATCCACAGCGGGACGCTTGTGTAAAGGATGCCGCCGATAAACAGGATGGCGTTGCCGATAGCCGTGGCGGCCAGCCAGAAGCCCTGCATCACGCCCTGCAAATGGGGAGGGGCGACTTTCGACACGAACGACAGGCCCAGCGGCGAGATGAACAGCTCCGCTACCGTGAGGATGAAATACAGCGTAATCATGACCATCGGCGTGACGCGCATGGCGTCAATCTCACCCACGCTCATGTTCGCCAGGGATTCTTTCGCGGGCAATGCAAACGAAAACACCATCAGAAACACGTATGCAAGCGACGCAATCCCCATGCCCAAAGCAATCTTCATGGGAGTGGACAGTTTCCGCCCCTTCCTGTTCAATGCGCTGAATATCCACATGATTAGCGGGGTCAGCATCACGACAAAAAACGGATTGACGGCCTGGAATATTTCCGCTCCCTTGATGCTGGTAAAGCCCAGGTCGATATTGATGATGTCCAGATTCACGTAGTCCCGTGCAAAATAGGTGAGCGAATAGCCGTTCTGATGGAAAGACAGCCAGAAGAATATGACCACGCCGAACACGGCAAACAGGGCATATATGCGCTGTCTTATTTCCTGAACGCTCATTTCTATTTCTTCCGCCGACGTTTTCTTTCCGCTGACGGCAGCCCTGCCCGCCGCCGGGTCGGGGAACGTCCGTTTGTTTACAATATAAATAATAAAAGAAATCAGCATCGCCACGACAGCCGCGGCAAAGGCATACTGGAATCCGACGTTGAACACATCCAGATAGCTGTTGGAAAAGGCCAGCAGGTCGGTAACCGGCGAACCGTCGAGCGAGACGCCGTTCGCATAATTCGACAGGCGGGCGACAGCCTCCGCGGGCATTGCATCCCCCTGCGCAACGTACTGATGACACAACTCCGGCAGAGAACCGTTATAATCGAAATTATGCGCTTTCAGCCACCAGTTGCGTACGCCGATTGCAATAAACGGGGCGAACATGGCTCCCACGTTGATAAACATGTAAAAAATCTGGAACCCGGCATCCCTTTTGCCTGCATACCTGGGATTGTCGTACATCTGCCCGACCAGCGCCTGAAGGTTTCCCTTGAACAGGCCGTTGCCGAACGAAATGACGAGCAGCCCGGCGCACGTGATTATCAGGTACAGCTTCATGTCCGGCACCGGCGTCGGCGTGGGCACGGCAATCGCCAGATACCCCACCGCCATCAGTATGATACCGATAAGTATCGTACCCTTGTAATTCCTCGTTTTGTCGGCAATCAGTCCGCCGACCAGCGCCAGGAAATAAGTGGAGGCATAGAACGCGGAATAGATATACCCCGTCGTCGTCTCCGACAGCCCGAATTTGGAGGATATGAACAGCGTAAGAATAGCCATCATGATGTAGAAGCCGAAACGCTCGCCCATATTCGACAGCGCCGCGCCAAGTAATCCTTTCGGATGATTTTTAAACATATAAGTGATTTTTATTTGGTTATTTTATTTGCCTTATGGCGCCCGTTTCGGGATAGAAAAGTACTTTCACGGGCTGTTTTTTGTCTTCCAGGAGAACCGGTGCGAGCGTTTCCCGCGTGCCGAACTGAACGAACGGCAGTTCCTTTTTGACGAGCGTCCGGTTGTTTCTTATTATTTCCACCCGCGCCCTTCCGGGAACATTATAGACAATGCCTTTAAGCGATCTGGCTTTTTTCTCCGCTTCCTTAGGGTCAAGTTCCGGCGCGCGTTCGAGCGCGGTAAGATTCATGTAAACCGGTTCGCCGCCAAGGTCGTCGGCGTCGAGAATCCCCAGCCTGGACGAGAAGCGGAACAGCACCTCGTGTTCCAGTTCGTCTTCCGGCAGTATGGATACGTCGAACCAGTCTGTTTCGCGGGTTTCGACTCCCGTGAAAAGCCGGGTCAGCGCCTTTTCCTGTTCTTCGAGCTTTGATATGACGATTTTCATAGCCTCCCCGTCCGGCGGCATGTTTTCGGCGTCGCCGGTCAGTATGTCGGTACGGCTTTCGCGCAGATGATAGATTTGCTTGGCGGCAACTTCCGCCTGCCGGGCTATCGAGCCGGCCATCAGCAATTCTTCCGTATACACGGACGACGACGGCGGTATATTCGCCCTGCTTTTCTCCTCCGTACCGGCGACGGCTTCCGGCGTCTGTTCTTCGGGAACATACACTTCGTTGATTGCGCACAGCAGCCCGTCCGGCGTCAGATAGGCGAACGGCGCTACCGTTTTCTGCCTGAACTCTATTTTGTACGTGTTATCCGAATCGGGGACGCCCTTGCCCGTCAGCGTCACTTTGCCAAGCTCATGGTAGACGGCATCCTCCGTAGCCACGTCTTTAATTCCGAGGTAACGCTCCGCATAGCGGTAGTACGGACCGGCTTTCACCGTCACTCTGGTCACTTCGGCGTTCACGACAAACGAAGTCCGGGGCAATGAATACGTTATGCCATCGCCCGACGCTTTCGTCGGAATCACCTTTTCCACGTTAGTCTGGGCCATTGCTGTCACGGCGCACAATAACAGGCCGGATACTGATATTTTGAATTTCATTCTTGCTTACGAGTATTAAAAACCGCACAAAACTAAACTATTTTTTCGCAAGAGACAAATTTTTCAAAAGTAAAATGTATTTTTGTCCCCCGGACGGCAAACATTTTGCCTCCGGACAACAATTAATCGAAAATATATGGAAAGTAACAAGCCGCAGCAAAATCAGATTGAGGTGGAACTGACAGACGAAATCGCCCAGGGCACATACGCCAACCTGGCCATCATCGCCCATTCGCCATCGGAATTTATCATCGACTTCATTCGCATCGTCCCGGGCACGCAGAAAGCGAAAGTCAAAAGCCGCATCATCCTCACCCCCGACAATGCCAAACGGCTCCTGCTCGCCCTCCAGGAAAACGTGCAGCGGTTTGAGGAAACGG
>JAIRYY010000070.1 GCA_031267485.1 Tannerella sp. | reverse complement strand
CGAAAGGCAAAACCGGTTGGAAATGCCGGATTTCACATCCTGTGTTTTCATGCGCAAGTCCGGCAACAACAAATTACCGGCAACTTCCGCGCCTGCCGGCTTTACGGGGATGCAATCATTTATCGGCAGAGTCTTATGTGGAATGTTTTTCTACTGACATTCCCTGTGCGCGGAGATTGCCTCCGCCTCCGCGCGGAGGTCATTTCCGGTATTGTTCCGTCGCGATGTGGCAATAAGACAATAACGTGCGACAATTTGGAATATACCCCCGGATTCCGTCTTAACCGGATTTTTTAGCTAAATTTGTAGCCGGATTTTTTGAAAAACAATATGATGACACCCTTTTTGAAACAGATAGCAACCCTCTTCCTCGACCGTTATGGCGCGGAAATACGCCGCCTGGCGTTTGTCTTTCCCAACCGGCGTTCGGGGATATTCTTCCGCAGATACCTCTCCGAAGTAGCCGGACGGCCGCTCTTTTCGCCGTCCATAATGACCATCGACGACCTCTTCCGCCGGCTCAGTCCGAAGCAGCCTGCCGACCGGATAAAGCTCCTGTTCATGCTCTACGACATCTACAGGCGGCAAAGCGGCACGGACGAGACGTTCGACGACTTTATCTGCTGGGGCGAAATGCTGCTGAACGATTTCGACGATGTGGACAAATACCTCGTCGACGCCCGGCAGCTCTTCACCAATGTCACCGACCTGAACCGCATCGACCGGCAATTCTCCTCGCTCACCCCCTCGCAGATACAGGCCATACGCTCTTTCTGGTCGTCATTCGCGCGCGAAATCGACGGCAGCGACGCCAACCGGCAGTTTTTCCTGCACGCATGGGAACTGCTCTATCCCGTCTATGCGGAGTTGCGCGAGCGGCTCGCCGCCGAAGGGCTGGCATACGAGGGCATGATTTACCGCGAAGTCGCCGAAAACCTTGAAAAACTGCCGCCTCTTCCCTTCCGGAAAATCGTCTTCACCGGCCTCAACGCCCTTACGGCGGCGGAAAGAGCGCTCCTCCAACACCTGAAGGAACAGGGCGTCGCCGACTTCTACTGGGATTACGCATCCGAAAAAATAAGAGATACCGACAACCGCGCCTCCTTTTTTGTGACGGAAAACCTCCGCATGTTCCCGTCGGAATACGCCCTGCCGGAAGAAACCCCGGAGCAGACCCGGTTCGAAATCATCGGCATCCCCTCCCGTATCGGACAGGCAAAACAGGCCGGCGCCCTGCTCGGAGAACTGCCGGAGGGAGAAACCGCCGGCGCCGCGATGCGGACCGCGATTGTGCTGCCCGACGAACAGCTCCTCATGCCCGTGCTGAACTCCATACCCGAAACCGTATCCCGCATCAATGTCACACTCGGCTACCCGCTCTCCGGCACGCCTGTAGCCACGCTGATGAACACGCTGCAGTCATTGCAGAAGAACATCCGGCGGACGGACGGACAGGTGCACTTCCACCACCGCGACGTGACCGCCGTCCTGCGGCACAGATACGTGTCCTCCGTCCTGCCCGCCGAAACCGCCGCCCTTATAAAAAACATCACCGAACGCAATCAGGCATACATCCCCCTGTCATCCCTCGAAACCGCCCCCCTGCTGAAACTGCTCTTCTCCGCACCCGCCACAGCCGCCGAAACCATCGCCTGCCTGACGGAAATTATCGCATACCTGAGCGCCTGCCTGTCATCAGCCGCACCCGCCGCCGGCGCGGATGATGAGACAGCCGTCGACGCCGCCGCGCTGGAACGCGAATATCTCCACCACTACCGTTCGATGATAAACCGCATGGGAGAACTGATGCGCGAGGCGGGAACGGAGATGTCGACCGTCGCCTGTTTCAGGCTGCTGCGACAGATGACGGACTTCGTGAAAATACCGTTTTACGGCGAACCCCTCTCCGGCCTCCAGATTATGGGGACGCTCGAAACGCGTGTGCTCGACTTCGAAAACATCATCATCCTCTCCGTGAACGAAGGCATATTTCCGTCCGCCTCCTCCGCCTCCTCCTTCATTCCCCGTCATCTGCGCAAAGGCTTCGGACTCCCCTCGCAGGAACACCGCGACGCCGTATGGGCCTATCATTTTTACCGCATGATATACCGTGCGAAAAAGGTGACGATGCTCTACGACACGCGCACCGGCGGGCTTCAGAGCGGCGAGGTAAGCCGCTTCGTGCATCAGCTGATGTATCATTACAAAACGACTGTGCGGCAGAAACTGTCCGTCTACCGCATCTCCCCCCCGCACCTCGAACCGCTCCGCGTCGACAAGGACGGCGACGCCATGCGCCTGCTGGCCGCCTATGAAACGGAAAGAAGCCTTTCCGCCTCCGCCATCAACATTTACCTCGACTGTCCGCTCAAATTCTATTTCTCCATGCTCAAACGCATTGACGAGGACGCCGCCGTCAGCGAAACGCTCGAAAACGACATCTTCGGCACCATACTTCACCGCGTCATGGAACTCGCATGCGAACCCCTGCGCGGCAAAACGGTCACCGCCGACCTGCTTCGCCTCGCCGCGCGGGAGAACACCATGACCGCAATTCTGCAGCAGGCTTTCGCCGAAATTTTTTTCCACACCGAAAAGCCCCTCCCGCTCACAGGGCAGGCCTACCTCTATGGCGAAACCATCCGCAAATACGCCTGCAAAGCGCTCGAATACGACCGCTCGCTTCCGCCGTTCGTCTACGTCGATTCCGAAAAACTTTACCGCACATCTCTGGAGATAGCCGGCGGCCGTAAAATACGGATAAAAGGATTCATCGACAGAATAGACCGCACCGGCGACACCGTCCGCATCACGGATTACAAAAGCGGCCGCCCGTCGTCGCTCACTTTCGAAACAATGAGCGACCTCTTCGACCCGGCGGCGAAAGAACGTAAAAAAGCCGTCATGCAGGTCTTCCTCTACGCCTGGATATACGCGCGTGAAACCGGAGAAAAAAACATCCGGCCAGCCGTCTATTACATGCGCAGCCTTTTCGGACAGGCAGCGTTCGACCCCTCCATTCGCCAAATCAGCGGACGGGAAAAAACGGTAATCGAAAACTTCTGCGGCCATTACGAAGACTTTGAAGAAAACCTGCGCACAAGCCTTAACAGCCTCTTCGACGCGGAAAAACCTTTCACCCGGACGCAAAATACAAAAGTCTGTGAATACTGCCCTTTCACAGGCATCTGCGGCAGGTAACAGCACGCAAAATTATTTTTATTTCATCACAGGCTTGTCACGCTGGCGAAATAGTATTACATTTGTGGCAGTAATAAAGACCGGAAAGATGAATAGGACGAGATTAAATCCGCTGAACGATTTTCTGTTCATGAAATATATGGGCGAGAAAGGCGATGAAGAGCAGCTTCTTGTTGCCCCGGGTGATAACCATCAACATCATTAACGCCGAAATGCTTTCGATAAATGAAGTTCATGCATGCTTTCACCTGTGGGAGGACAGTAATAAGGATTACATGCTCACGGACGTACTGGAAATACATTTCCTCGATATGGTCAAGTTCCGGCGTCTGCGGGAAAAAGATATTGAGCATAACAAACTTCACCGGTGGCTGACATTTTTTGATAAAAACGCAAGTGATAAAACCATACAAAAAATAATAGAAATGGATACATCAATAGAAAAAGCGCATAAAAAAATCATGACGGTTTCGCAGGACAGCGAAATGCTGCGCCTCTACGAAATGAGGGAAATGGCCATGCTGGATTTCAACAGCAGCGTCAATGCCGCCACAAGGAAAGGCCTGGCCATGGGCGAGAAGAAAGGTTTGCAGAAAGCGCAGGTGAATTTTGTCCTGAAGCTGTCAGGGAAAAACAAATCTGCTGAAGAGATTGCCGAACTGACCGATTTGTCTGTTGAGGAAGTGAACAAAATCCTCGGCAACAATTAAAAAGAAAGGGGTTTTTCTTCAAAAGCCCCTTTCTTTCTTCCCGCACAGACGCACAAGCCGGAATCATTCGTCGGTCCTGGCCGCGGGAGACGACGCATGCTGACGGTTGAGGAACTCAATCACCTCTCCCGTGATATTATATGCATCATCGGCATACAGGATGTTATCATTCATCTTTCCGTAAACAACCTGAAAGCCTTTGCCTCTGTTAAATTCCCGCAGCTGCGCGATGATAGTCCTGCGCAGTTCCTCGTTCATGCGCGCCTGTTCCTCGCCAAGTTCCTGTGACATCTGCGCCTGCAGTTCCTGCAGCTCCTGGTCTTTTTTCATCAGGCGCTGCTGTTCCGATTCCGCCCTCTCGCGCGAAATAAACGAGCCGGTTTCGACCTTGCGCTGAAAATCGGCCACTTCGGTCTGCAGCTTGCGAAGTTTCTCCGTCAGGCTGGCGCGCGAATTTTCATACTTCTTCGTTATCTGCTCATTCAAATCAATCGAATAGACATAGTTCGACATGAGCGAATCGACGTCAATAAAGGCAATGGGCATTGTACTCCCCCATGCGGAATCGCCGCCGGTCGCGGCAGCATTCGAGGGAGTTGATTTCCTGTTACCCGAAAACTGTAAGACAAACAAAACAATCACGGCGACAGCAAGCGCCGCTTCAATTACATAATGTACCTTTTCCTTCATATCCATTATAATTAATATTCAAACATTCCTTTCCAAACGTTCAAAAAGATTCATCCGCAGACCGGCCTCAAAATCCTGTGTCCGGGCGCATCCGATACCTTTCTTCCCCAATGCCGGATTGCCTCCGACGTGCGTGTCGGGAAACTTTCCATCCTTCCTGATTATTATCCGTATGCACAACATGACAGTGCATACGGTAAGAATTATCATACTCAAAACAACAACTTCAAGCATTTGTTTTTATATTTGTGGACGCAAAGATAAGCGTTTAAATACAATGTACGATAATTTTAAGGCGAATAATTCATTTTTTTTCCGGCAAAGCCTGTAAATTTGTGCTAATTTAACAGTTCATATTTTTAACTATAAAATGAAAAGTAAGATGATTATCAAAGATTTGGAACCAAAATTGGTGTGGAATTATTTCCATGAAATTACCCGGGTACCCCGCCCGTCCAAAAAGGAGGGTAAAATCATAAAGTACGTCGAAGAAGTCGCCGCCAGGCACGGCATCGCCCTGAAAAAAGACCGGGCGGGGAATCTCCTGCTGTTCAAACCGGCCACGGAGGGTTTAGAACACCTGCCGACCGTCATCCTGCAGGCGCACCTCGACATGGTATGCGAGAAAAACGGCAACGTCCGGCACGATTTCGACAGCGACCCAATCACGACCGTCGTCGACGGCGAATGGCTGCGCGCCGAAGGCACCACGCTGGGCGCCGACAACGGAATCGGACTGGCCGCCGCGCTGGCCATCATAACATCCGGCGATATCGAACACGGGCCGCTCGAATGTCTCTTCACCGTCGACGAGGAAACGGGGCTGACGGGAGCCAAAGCCCTGGAGGAAGGTTTCATGACGGGACGCATCCTGCTTAATTTGGACAGTGAGGACGAGGGACAGATTTTCATCGGATGCGCCGGCGGCAAGGGAACGGTCGCCACGTTCACCGGTGAAGCCGCGACGGCGCCCGTCTCCGAACAGTATTTCCGCCTGACGGTAACCGGCCTTAACGGCGGCCATTCGGGATGCGACATCCACAAGGGACGCGGCAACGCAAACAAAATCCTCGTCCGTTTCCTGTACCGCCTGCAGGAAAAACATCCTTTCACGCTTGCCTCGATAGAGGGAGGCAATCTCCACAACGCGATACCGCGCGAAGCCAGCGCCGTCGTCGGCCTGTCCGCCGGAATCCGCGAGGACGTGCGCGTCATGCTGAACCATTTCGCCGCCGATATTGAAAACGAGCTGAGAGGCGTTGACGGCGACGTGCGGCTCGTCATGGAATCGACGGACGTGCCCGCAACGTGCCTGCCCGGCGCGCTGAAGGAGAAGCTCATCCTTTCGCTGCTCGCCTGTCCGCATGGCGTCGTCAGCATGAGCCGCGACGTGGAGGGCCTTGTCGAAACATCCACCAACCTCGCTTCGGTCAAAATGTCCGGCCCATCCGAAATCATCGTCGGGACGAGTCAGCGAAGCTCGACGGAATCGGAAAAAAACGCAGTCGCCGACCAGGTGGCGTCCGTCTTCCTGCTCGCCGGAGCCAAAGTGGAACACGGCGAAGGCTATCCCGGCTGGAAACCCGACCCCAGTTCAAAAATACTCCGGACAGCGCAGGAAAGCTACAAAAGGCTCTTCGGCAAAGACGCCCTGATAATGGCCATACACGCCGGCCTGGAATGTGGCCTGTTCCTTGAAAAATACCCGCACCTGGACATGATTTCTTTCGGCCCCACGCTGCGCGATGTTCATTCGCCCGACGAACGCATCGAAATAAAAACCGTCGCGCTATGGTGGGAGCACCTTCTCGACATCCTCCGGAATGTATAAGTACGACTGCGGGAAAATCGCCCGTACAATAGACGCCCGCAATACCGGCACAGAGACCGGTGCGTCGCCGTGAGATGTGTATAATAAACCGGAATATCCGTAATAAAGAAGGACGCCCGGACAGCAATAAATGCTGTCCGGGCGTCCGTGATATAAAAGGGATTAATTACCATCCCGGATTTTGTGCCATCGGTTTGTCCTTGTTCGTGTCGATCACGAGCTGCGGAATCGGCCAGAGGTTGATGTTCTTTGTCAGCGTGGCGCGCGGGTCGTCCCAGTAGGCATACTTCTTGATGCGTTCCGAGGCTACCGTTCCGCCCATGCGGAGCAGCGTGTTCCAGCGCGTTTCCTCGTAGACGAGTTCGCGGGCGCGCTCATCGAGAATCAGATCAAGACTGACGTCCGACGGCTGCACCCTGTACCCGCACTGAGCGCGATCGCGCAGCAGGTTGATGTCGGCTGCCGCTCCCGCGTTGTCGCCGCCGCGCCATTTGGCCTCGGCGCGCAGCAGGATCGTTTCCGGCAGGCGAATCAGGTATTCGTCGCG
>JAIRYY010000294.1 GCA_031267485.1 Tannerella sp. | reverse complement strand
GTGCAGGGTATCCGCCTGCGCCTGGATTGCTTCGTTCCTTACAATGACGAAAAATAGAGCCGCTTATTATCAGTATATTAACCGACCGTTTTTTTTCGTCTTTTTCCCTCTTTTCCCCGGCATCGCCGGGGTGGGATCTTACAATGACGAAAAATAGAGCCGCTTATTATCAGTATATTAACGAACCGTTTTTTTTCGTCTTTTTCCCTCTTTTCCCCGGCATCGCCGGGGTGGGATCTCGCAATGACGGGGAGAGGAGACGCCGGTGCGGACGGCAGAGTTCGCGCCGTAGAGACATAGCGTGCTACGTCTCTACCAACATTTTGTCCCCTCCGGGACAAACCGTGTACTTCCATTTGTTTATAACCATTATTTATTAATTATTTCACGTTGCTTAATTCCCCATACGGTTTTGCCGCTGAGATTGCATGGCGCGCTGCGCGCCGCCTGCGTCAGTGCGTCAGGATGAAGAGCGCGTTTTTCGTCCGGCGTCCTGCCGCGTAGGCGCTGACCGCCTCGCCGGGATACTTCGCCGCCGCGATGTGCGACAGTTCGGCAAACTCTGTGAAATCGGCGGGTTTGATTTGCTGATGCGTCCATTCCGCCTTGCCTTCGGCGTAAGGCAGCAGCCAGAAAAAGGCGGCGCGGATGCTTTTCCCGCCCGGCGAGACGTAGTTCCACAAATCGACGTCCGTGTTTTCGGCCAGAGCGGCCAGGGCAAAAAAGCCGGCCAGGTTCATTTGCGAATACGAGCACGAAAGCGTACGGGCCAACTCGTGCGGTTGGCTGCCGTCCTCCGCCAGCTGACTTTCAATTCGCGGGCAGGTCTGCGTCTGCAGGATCCGGGCCGCCCGTTCCCTCTGCCCGGTAAACAGCGACAGCGAAACCGTCTGCACGTCGTAATACGTACCGTGGTTATTGTGCTCGTCCGCCTCGTCCAGTCCGATGGGACTGGTCGTTATCCATTCGAGGTACCGCGCAAACCACTCCTGCAGTTGCCGGTACATCCCGTCCGTCAGCGCGCCGGAATTTTTCAGCAGCTGGATGCCGTCGGCAAGCTCCGCGAATCCCCTGGTATCAATCAGTCCGATACCGCGCCCGTCCGTATGCCCCGGTATGGCCTGCCCGTAGTTCAGGTTCGGATTCATCCGCGTCTCTTCGTCCAGGAACCAGATTCGCAGCAGCTCGACCGCCTTTGCGGCATACCGTTCCTCGTCCGTATAAAACCAGGCCGCGGACAACAGTGAGACGTCCCGGCACAAATCCTTGAAATATTCGGCATCCTTGACCGCATACCGTTCAGGGTTGACTTCGCCGTCCTTCCGGATATAAGGCAGCCCGTCCGGTTTCGACGGGTCCGGCCACCAGTAAGGGCCGACGCTCATGTAATCGTGCTTGTCGCCGCTGGGAGGCGTTTTGCTCTTGTACGTCACCGAATACGGGCCATGCACCAGCGCTTTCGCCGCATCCGCCTTTATTTCCTCCAGCGCTTCCGCCAGCGGCCGGTCGCCCGACTTGATTTTCCGTTTGTTGGCCGCCAGCGTTTCCGCCTTGACAAGAAAAGTCCCGGGCAGCAGTTCTCCGCCGCCGTCAGCCGTGCAACAGATAAGGAAAACCATACCCGTCGCGGCAAGTGTGTATTTTTTTATGATATTCATGACTGCAAATTTATATGAAATATTTCAGTTTCTGTCCATACTGCGGACAGAAATTGAACGGGAAATTGGGCTGTCTCAAAAGCCTCGATTCCTCGTCATTGCGAGGAGGAGCGACGAAGCAATCCAGGTACTGTCAGGTATTTCCGGATTGCTTCACTTCGTTCGCAATGACGGAACAGGGCTTTTGAGACAGCCTCATAATCCCGTTAAAAAGCAACTATTTCATGGCATAGCGCTTGATGCTTATTTTCGCGCTGTTGGCCGGTATGTCCGGGTTGGACGAGCCGGGGTTGACCGTATTCACATAAATGTATGCGCGATATTTGCCGTCCTGCGTTTCCACCCACAGGCCGCCCTCGTTCTTTACGTTGACGGCATAGTTGGGCATGCCGGTGAAGTCGAGGGCCGGGAAATCCGGGTCGTCGACGTAGATGCCGTACTGCAGTCTTGCCAGATGCCGGTCTCTCAGTCCGTACACTTTCCTTATCAGCGTGTTGTTGGCTGCGCCGGAGGGAAGCGACACGCCCGGCATGTACTGAGCGCCGGAAGCGGGCGCCACGAACGCGTGGGCAAACGTGACATTGGGAATGTTGCGATAGAGATAGACCAGGTCAATCCGGTCGGTTCTGGAGGCGGCATCCGCCGCATTGTACGCCGTCAGGTCGGCGATGGAGAGGTAGCAGTTGTCGCCGTCGGTCGTCACGATATCGAGCGCCATGTCCATTTTGGCAATCTCGTACGGCCCCATTTTGTACGACACCTCCTGTCCGTTGCCGGCGCGGGCGGAGAATGTAAATTCCACGCTCCGTCCCTTGGCTTCCTGCGGGATCCTGTAATAATACCGCAGTGCGGCGGCGCAGGTATCCGCCGTGAACGTCACTTCGGATGTCGTACCCGACGTGACGCATGGATTGCCCACCACGACCGGGATGTCGCTGCCGCTTCCGTCCGTGTGGAACGACCGGTGTTCGAGGTACGTGCCCTCGGCTCCGGCGATGGAAGCCTCCACCTTTGCGGAGGTGAGCTTCCCCTGGTTCGCGGGCAGCGCCATGGCATACACAAATTCGATGTTCAATCCTGACACGTTCGGGCCGAGCGACCGTTTGATACAATCGTTTTCCAGTCCGGAGGCAGATTTCACCGTCGGGATTGCGTCGTTTTCGCAGGCCGTAAAAAGCGCCGCCAGCAGGATCGGCATTAAATGAAGAAATTTATAATGTCTCATCATTGTTAATTTTTTAAGTGATTAAAACTAAGGTTGCTGAACGGTAAGGTATACCGTGTATTCCTTCCGTACTTTCCTGTTGCCGGAAATGACCGTATACTTCCTCGGATTGTTCAGGTCGGAAAAATCCGTCCATCCTGTGATTTTCGGTTCCAGTTTGGCGTCGGTCACAAGCGTGAACTGCGGCCAAAGGTTCGTAAGGTCGGTTCCGTAGAACACTTCCACGTTGACCGTGCAGGCCAGCGTGTCGATTACGGGGTTTTTCGTCCTCACGGTCTGAAAGTCCGTGCCGAGCAGTTCGAAATTACTCACGTAGCACTGCTCCCTTTCCGTAATCAGCAGTCCGTCCTCGTCGACCGGATAATCGAAACATCCCGTCAGCACGCACAACAGCACGGCAACCGGACATGCGGCAAGGCATATCTTCCGCAAGATGCGGTTTATTGAATTATTTTCTTTCATAACTGTATACATATTAAAAAAAATTATAACCAGGGTGTATTCTGCGTCAGGTTCGGATTTCTGTCGCGTTCTCCCGGCGGGATGCGGAAGATGTAACATTGCTGATAGTATCTTTCGCTCTGGTTCTGGAAATACCGTTGCGGGGTTGCGCCTTGCGTGTCGGCGCGCCATACGCCGTTGTTGTCGTACGGCGGGCACCACACGCGCTCAATGGCGCGCCAGCGTCGTATGTCGAAACCCCGGTAACCTTCGGCAAGCAACTCGACGATCCGTTCCTGTTCGATAGCGGCGAAGAAAGCATCCTTCGATGCCGTCTTTTCGGAAGCCAGCGCCGGCAGGTTGCCGCGGTGACGTACCTTGTTGACCACTTCGATAGCTTTTGCGTCCGGCCCGCCGTTGGCTTCGTTAATCGCTTCGGCGTACATCAGGTACACGTCGGCAAGGCGCATCACCGGCCAGTGGTAGTTCCCCTCGCTGCGGCCGAGGCCGGGCGTGTTGCGGACAAACTTGCGGAA
>JAIRYY010000293.1 GCA_031267485.1 Tannerella sp. | reverse complement strand
GCCACGCCGATTATCACCCATATCTTTGGCGTTTCGCCGGACGCTTACCGCAAACAGGTTGTTTTCGAACCGCATCTGCCTTCCGGATGGAAAGACATATCCCTTTCAAACCTGCGCATCGGAGATAATACGTTTTCCCTTCAAATAACAACGAAGGAATACGAAACGGTTTACGACATTGCCTCGGAAGAAGATGGCTGGAACTGCACGCTGTCCCTCCCCGGCATATCCGGCAAAACATGTACATTGAACGGACAAAAAGCCGTCCTGCCGGAAAATCATATTTTATTAACCGGGAAACAGAATCAAGTCATTATTCCGGCTATAAATGTGAGATGAAAGGAAACGCTTCAAAACATCCGGCGTGGGGCTTCTTTCATGAGGGGAGAAAGTACATTCACATACCGCTCACCGGTGCAATTGAATTATGTCGATATTATGACATAAAATGCCGATATTGTATTATAATAGATTGAAATAGACTGTTTATCTTTGCATCGTTTTATAGGAGAAACGGACAATTTGGATATACGGAGAAAAACGAATAGAATTTATACTATGAAAAAGGAATTGTATTACATTAAAATGTCAGCGTTGTTTATTGTGGCGGCTGGATGTTGTTTTTTGACCGGAATGGGATATGACACGTCCGGGTTTGGTACTGACGGTGACAATACCGTTGCAGATACGGAAAAACTTATTGCCCGCTGGTCTTTCGACGTTCCCAATCCGGGACGTAACAGTGTTTCCGATAATTTTCATGCGCGTATCGGACGAAAAGTTGGAATTGTTCCCGGAATTACGGGTAATGCCGTTGAATTTTCATCAAAGGATGCCAAAGACATGAGCATTGAAATTCCGCATGACGTTTTGCCTGCCGGGTTGAGCGAATTGACCTTTTCGGCATGGATTGCGCCGGAAATGCCCGGCAAACATGCGGCCATTATCTGTAAGGAAGACGTTGGCATGTATGGAGACAACCGTTTATTGCTGGCAATTCGCGACAACGGTAAATTCCTTGCGCTGGGTATTAATTGCGGCGGCAACTATGCGGAATGTGACGCCCTTGTTTCTCCCCGGGAACTTTGCGACGGGAACTGGCATTTGGTCGCAGGTACGTTCGACGGCGTCATGATGCGCGTTTACCTTGACGGAAAGGAAACCGGCTCGTTCGAACGCCATGCGCCGCTCAGCACGGTTCACGATTTTGCTCCCATCAGAATATGGAGAGGTGATATTGCAAACTCAAACTATAAAACGCTCGAAGACGCTACCGTTCGCGGCGTTCCGGTATATATCGGTTCTTCCAACGGACGGGACAGTCTGTTTAAAGGCAAAATCGACGACGTCCGTTTTTATTCCCGGGCGCTTGATGGACAAAGCATCGCCAAACTTTATTCCGACGGCAGGCAGCCGGTGTCCGCCGGAGTGAAAAAGGCGCGGGAAACGGCAAAAAAACTGTACGGCAAAAGGTATTCATTTCTCGAAACGCTCGGAGCAATGGATAAAAAACTTTTACAGCAACCGGCAGGCGTGGACGAACTTGTCGCCGTGGAACTGCAGCGTCTGGTACGCAACGATTTTCCGGAAGAGACGAACGCCTATATCATGAAATGGCAGAAAAATCCCATAGACAACCTTTTGTTGAACGGAAAGGAACGTCGCCGCCGGGCTGAAGAACTTGCCACTCCCGCATTTGAATATCTGCCGCTTACGGATTTGCAGTGGAGCGTTCTGCCCAAATCCGAACGTTCCGGGTGGGAACGGGTAAAATGGATTCGTTCGCAGTTCAGTCTGGAAAATGATACCGTATGGATTGCCAATATTGATGAAAATCAGCTTGGCGCCGTACTTTACGAAATGGAAAACCTTGTCGAGCAACGCCCGTTCATTAATGAACGGGTCGCTTCCTACGAAAAACCGTACACCCCGGCGACCGTCGACCGCACCGCCGGCGAGGCGCTGGGAGTAATCCGGGACGAATGGCTTTTTCAGTGCGACGGAAAACCGTCCGTTCAACGGACTTTGGATGAAATAGGATGGGCGCGGAAGCTCGCATCGCGACTGAATCTCGGCAGGGATATAATCAGCGGTTTCAATGCGAAATTCGACGAACTTGAAGCAAAGGCGAAAGCGAAGAACCCCGAAAGTGAAGACAGGGAACTGTATTTTGCCGTACGGACACTGAAGCGTGACCTGATGTTCAAAAATCCTGTAATCGACTTCGAATCTGTTTTATACATCGACAATCCAAATCCTTCGGGAAGCGAGTGGAATCACGAAACACGTCACAGGCTCGGCTATCAGGCGGTTCCCGGCGGACGGCTTATTGTGCAGAAAGGGTTAAGTCCGGGCGGAAAAATGACCGGACTCATGCCGCAGGAACCCTTGCACGGCACATTCTGGCGTCCCGACCTCTCGTATGACGGCAAACGGATACTGTTTTCATATAAGCCGCACAACGAAAAAACATTTCATATCTACGAAATCGGCATTGACGGGACCAATCTTCGCCAGCTTACAGGCGGTATTTTCGACGACCTCGACCCGGTCTACATGCCCGATGGCCAGAACATCATGTTCCTGACGACACGCGGGCACATCTACGTGCGTTGCATGCCGCCCACCAATGCCTTTGTCATGGCGCGGATGCCACTCGGCACAAAACCGGGCGACAAAAACCTGTACATCATTTCGCGCAGCGGCGAACCGGAATATACGCCATCCGTGCTGAACGACGGACGCATAATATACACGCGCTGGGAATATACGGACAAACCGGTCTGGCGCGCTCAAAGTTTGTGGACAATGCGCCAGAACGGCACGATGGTTCAGACATTCTGGGGAAATCAGTCCGTATGGCCCGACCTGCTCAAAGATGCGCGGCAGATACCGGGAAGCGAGCGCGTAATGTTTACCGGAAGCGCTCATCACAACTGGTTTGCCGGAAGTGTCGGCATCATCACTCCATCGCAGGGATTCAATTTCCCCGACGGTTTGACCAAGGTTACGCAGGAAGTCGAATGGCCCGAATGTGGCAAAGCTCCCGTCAATCCTGTCGAAAGCCCTGATTATCATCCTGCGGGCAACTATGTCGCCTACTATTCGCCCTATCCCCTGAGCGAAAAAGATTTTCTGGTATCCGCAAAACGCGGGAACAGCGGCAAATTCGTGCTTATGCTGATGGATACCGACGGCAACAGGGAGATTATCAACGAGGGCAGGCATAACATCTGGGATGCAGTTCCCATACGCAAACGCGCCGTACCTCCGGTACAGCCCGACATGGTCGAATGGCCCTCTTGGGAAGAACGGGACAATCCGAAACCGGGAACAATCTACAGTAACAACGTTTACGAAGGCGTTCCGGAAGAACTGAAAGGCAAGGCTAAATACCTCCGCATCTGGTCGATTGACCATAAGACATACACTTACTGGTTTAAGCGTAATTACGTGGAAACGGGACCCGAAATTTCAGCCGTACAGTCGGAGGGTGTGAAGAAAATCATAGGTACGGCGCCGATTGAAGATGATGGCAGCGTGAATTTCGTCGCTCCAAGCGGTATTGCCCTGCATTTCCAGTTGCTGGACGAAAATCAGCGCGCCCTGCAAACCATGAAATCGTTCACCGGAGTACAGCCGGGAGAACAGCGCGGCTGTCTGGGATGTCACGAATCGCACACCCGTACGGTAAATGTCTCGCAAATGGGGAAAGCCCTGCGACGCCCACCATCGGCAGTCAAGCCTGTTCCGTGGAAGGATATTTCAGTCGGTTACGAACGCTACGTACAGTCCGCGCTTGATAATTATTGCCTGAGATGTCACCGGAATCCCGGACAGGAAGGATATGAAAAGTTCAATGCCAATCTGCGTCCGGGCTTCCTTGGATTCAAGGAACCGTACATGACCCTGCTGGGCAGCCCGACCTGGGGAACCGCCTACAAAAACCGGAAGGATACCTGCGGCGGCTACGGCTGGGCGGATGTAATCATGGTCGAATCGTTCGAAACGACCGATACCGCAGCTTACCGTACAACGCCTCCGATGACGAAACTATCATACAGGAGCCGTCTGGTTGAGGTGATGTCGAGCGGTAAACATCATGGCGTAAAAGTCGACGGCGAAACGCTGCTGCGTGTCATCCACTGGGTCGATGCGATGGGGCCGTATAACGGTTTTGAAGAGTTGCGAAAAATGGAAGACCCCATTTTCCAGGGAAAAGGCTGGCTGTCTCAACGTCCGAGAATACAGACCGCACCGATTGTGCCGCGTCCCGGTCCATTCGACGCCTTTGAAACGGATGAGGCATACGACACCCCGCCGTCTCCGGACAGTTATAACCGGCTTCCCCTGTGCGTGGGAGAGAATTAAGAAAACCTGACAGATTGAAAAACGTAATGAAATATTTAGTTTACTTATTGCTGTTATTACCGGCGGTTTTTAACCTTTGTTTTGTACTGGAAAGGGAGACCGAATATCTCTCTCCCGGAGCAGTGGCCGTCGACGAAAAACAAAATCTTGTATATACGGCTTTAACCACAGCCAAAGCCATTGCTGTTACAGACATGGCAAGCGGACAGACAATCGGACAGATAAAACTGAAACAAAATCCGAACAGTATTCTCCTCTCGCCTGATGCATCCACGCTTTATGCAAGTACGGGCGAAGCTGGAGGAACGGTAGATATTATCGGTTTGCCCGGTAAAAAAGTAAAATCGACGATAGCAACCGGACACACCCCGGAAGGGATGGCGCTATCGGCTGACGGGAAATTCCTGTATGTCGCCAACCGGTTTTCCAATACGGTTTCCGTTATTGATCCGGTAAAGAACAAAGTAATAAAGTCGATTCCGGCAGTACGCGAACCGCGTTACCTCTGTATTGCTCCCGACGGGAAAACGGTGGCGGTAGCCAATTTCCTTCCGAAGCAGGCGAGCACGGCTACTGTTGTAGCGTCGCAAATTACGCTGATAGACGTCGAATCCAATACGGTCAAAACGAATCTGACACTTGCCAACGGCGCACAGTCGCTGACGGGTATCACCTGTTCGCCCGACGGATATTATCTCTATGCCGTTCACCTGTTATCGCGTTTCATCGTACCTGTTACGCAATTGGAACGCGGATGGGTAAATACGAATGCATTGAGTATTGTCAACTTGAAAGACAATTCGCTTTATGCTACCGTTTTGTTGGACGATGTGGACCGTGGAGCGGCCAATCCCTACGGTATCTGTATTGATGACAAGGGAAAGTTACACATTGCTGTTTCCGGTTCGCATGAATTGATGTCGATAGATTTGGACGGTCTGCATCAAGGTCTCGCAGCGCTTTTTGCGGGAAAGAAAAAAGAGGCTTACGTCCGCGACAGGGAAGATTTGAGCTGTTCTCTTTCGTTTGTTTCGCCATACAGGAAACGCATTGCTTTAAAGGGACGTTCACCGCGTGAACTTGCTTGTGCGGGAGGCAAAATTTATGTCGGCAGCCGTTTTTCGGCATTTCTCGAAGTGATTTCTCCGGAATGCGGTAATCATACGGTATGGACGCTCGGCGAAGAAGCAGCCCCCGACGGCATACGGCGGGGAGAACTCGCCTTTTGCGATGCTTCAATCTGTTATCAGCAATGGCAAAGTTGCGCCTCATGTCATCCCGACGGAAGAGCGGATGGCTTGAACTGGGACCAGCAAAACGACGGTCGGGGCAACCCGAAAAATACGAAAAGCCTACTTTATTCGCATGTTACTCCACCCTGCATGATAACCGGAATACGCGAAACAGCCGAACTGGCGGTACGAAACGGTATCCTGCATACGCTGCAGACTGTGCAGCCGGAATCCCTTTCGCTCGATATAGACGACTATCTGAAAAATCTCACGCCGGCAGAGAGCCCTTTCCTGGAAGAATACAGAAAAAAGGATGCGAAACAACTTGGGAAAAAACTGTTCGAACAGACCGGATGTATACGGTGTCACAATGGTAAGTATCTGACTGATATGAAGAAATATGACGCAGGTAGTGGAGATGGCAATGACGCCGGACGGCCGTTCGACACACCCTCCCTGTCTGAAATCTGGCGCACGGCTCCCTATCTGTATGATGGTCGGGCTGCAACGCTGCAGGAAGTATTTACGATTTATAATTCAGACGACAAACACGGGGTTACAAAAAAATTAAGCAAAGAAGAATTGGATGCTCTGATTTTATATATCAATACGTTATAGCCATCCTGCCGGAAAAATCATATTTTAACCTGAGTTCGATATAAGCATAGTCCGTCAGGACTTGCATATCAATAGAAAACAATGTTGCCTCTCCGCATCAAAACCTCATAGAGGTTTCATCCGTTCTATTGTGTATCCCC
>JAIRYY010000290.1 GCA_031267485.1 Tannerella sp. | reverse complement strand
GTTTGACAGGCTTCCGGCATTTTCTACCAACATTCCGTCCCGGACGGGAGTACATGCTTGATCAATTCGAGTGATAAATCTCTTTTCATTGGATGTTTTTATTGCAAAGCTAAAACTTTCATTCCAATAAACACATACTTTTGCTGGTGATCCGTTTACATCTCCTGATTTTTGCCCGTGCGGAGTATGCGGACGGAATGGAGGGATAATCATCCCCTCATGCGCGTGCGGTATTCCTGAGGAGAGAGGCTGTATTTGCGGCGGAAGGCGGTTGTGAAGTGGGAATGATGTTCGTAACCGACGGATTCGGCTATTTCCTGAATCGTCCGGTCGGTGTCCGACAGGTAGCGGCAGGCCATTTCCATGCGATAGTCGAGCAGGTAGCCGAAGACGGTCGTGCCGAACAGCGTCCGGAAGCCTTTTTTTAGTTTACATTCGTTCGTGCCGGCCTTGTGCGCCAGATCCGGCAGCGAAAGCGGACGGAGGTAGTGGCGTTCGATCATTTCCCTTGCGTGGAGGAGTATTTCGCTGTCTTTTGCCGAGAGGCGCGGGCAGGCTTCGCCTCCGCCGCCGGGACGGCAGAGGAAGAGCGACAGAATCTCGAACAGTTTCGCATCCAGGTACATCCGCGCCGCGTTGCCGTGCATCCCGCAGTTGCACAGGTCGCGCATGGCCGCCGTCATCCGGGGGCAGTAGCGGACGTGTTCGGGAAATGCGCGCAGGAAGCGGCGGCTGACGTGCTGCTCGAAGATTTTTCCGAACACGTCGGGATAGAGCGCTGCCATCCGTTCCAGGTATGCGGGCGGGAGCATGATCTCCAGCATGCGGAACGGTTTCCCGCCGTCGAGGAAGGCGTAGCCCGTCGACGGGCCGTAGGTCAGCAGGTTCGCCTCCCCTCCATGCCAGTATTCCTCGCCTTTCACCGTATTGTTGCACAGTATGCTGCCCTGCAGCGCGGCGCAGAACCAGAGCCTGTCGTTCTCTTCCGTCGACGAGTACATTTTCAGGTCGTCGCGGCTGCACATCGTGGAATCTATCACGGAATAGTCCGGCGTGCGTATTTCACGGAAAGACACCTCCGCATACCTGTTTTTTGTGACGAAAAATCCGCTTTCCGGCACCCGGCCGGCCGACAGCGAGGGCATCGGCACGTCTATCGTCATCTCCTTCAAATCCGTATCTACCAGTCTTGTTATCATAAAAAATCCCTTAAATTAAAATTCGATTCCCTTTCGCGTAAGCCCGGAGGCGGTTATCGAGCGTAATTTTGCACCCTAAAAAAACGAATGTGCAAAGATAGGCTATTCTTCAGACGCGTGCAATCCCCATTTATGATGAAAAAGAGAGTCGCGGCGTACTTATTTATGGGGATGCTTCTGTTCCCCGCCGTGACATCAGGCCAGTCGCTGACCGGCACGGTGACTGACTGCAGCGGAGGCGGCCTGCCGCTGGCGGAAGTGTCGGTGCGCGTCGTGAATACCGCTTCAGGCGCCGTTACCGGTAGTGACGGACGGTTTACGCTGACGAACCTGAAGGCCGGCAGCTGCGAACTTGAATTTTCATACGTCGGGATGAAGACCGTCCGGCGAAAGGCGTTTGTCGGGCAGGGGATGAAGTCCGTCGACGTCTGCATGGAAGAAGAGGCGGCCATGATGAACGAAGTGCTCGTCGAAGCCCGCTACGAACGGAAGGACGTCCGTCAGGCGCGCGAACAGGGCGTCCCCGTGTCGGTGATCGACGGGAAGCTGCTCGCCGGACGCGGCACGTCCATCGCCGAAGTCATCAATCACCAGACGGGCGTAAAAGTTCGCCGGACGGGCGGCGCGGGCAGCGACACGAAAATCAACGTGCGCGGACTGGAGGGCAAACGCGTGCAGATCTACATCGACGGCCATGCCCTGAACACGCCCGACGGCTCGTTTTCCATCAACGACATCCCGCTGCAGTTCATCGACCGGATAGAGATATACAAGGGCATCGTGCCACCGGAGTTTGGCGGCGACGGACTGGGCAGCGCCATCAACGTGGTGACGATCGATGCCGGGGGCAGCTACTACGACGCCTGGTACAGCCGCCAGTCCTGTGGCGTGCAGGAAGGCAGCGTGCTCTACAAGCACTATTTCCCGAAGACGAAGATGTATTCCGCCATCATGATCGGCGGCGAACATGCCCTGAATAACTACCGGATGCAGTCGCCCTACGTGGACGGGCTTGTCATCCGGCGCGACCACGACCGCTTCCGCAAGCTGGACGGCGCCGTGACGTTCGAGTGGAAGGAAGCGTACTTCGACGAGTTTGAAGTGGAAAACGTCTTCTACGCAAGCGACAGGCAGATACAGGGCATCCAGACCAACATTCGCCATGCGACAGGTTCGGGATGGATTGTCGCCACGACGCCGAAGCTCGAAAAGCGGGGCTTCCTCGCCGACAGCCTCGACATGAAGTTCCTGGGATTTGCGGGCGTCGGAAGCAATCACTTGAACGATACGTCGTCTTACATATACGACTTTTCCGGCAACCGCTTTCCGAATACCTACCGCGGCGAAATCGGCTCGGTGCCCAACCTTTCGGACGATCCTTTCCGCGACTTCCGCTATACGCTCAACCTGAAATACCGCCTGCTACCGTCAATGAATGTCAACCTAAACAACGACTTCCGCCATGTCCGCACGGAGACCCGCGACACGCTCGCCGACCGTTTCCTGCATACGGATTACAGCGGCTTCACGACCGGCATCACGACCATGATTTCCTCGCTTAATATTGAAAACCGGTGGTTCGCCAACCGCCTGACCACGATGCTCACCGGACGCCACTATTACAACCGCTTCGGCGGAAAAACGGTGGACATGAGTCACGGCACGAACGTCGCCCCCGACGATACGCGCCACCGGCAGCACAACTTCGGCTACAGCCTGGCGGTGAAGTACGATTTCGCCCGTTCGTGGCTGCTGAAGCTGGCTATGGAACATAACTGCCGCCTGCCCAAAAGCGAGGAACTGCTGGGCGACCGCATACAAATCATCCCCAATCCGAAACTGCGGCCGGAAAAGGCGGACAACTGCAACGCCGGCGTGATGTTCGATCGCTATTACGACAGTTTCCGCCGCCTGCAGTTCGAGACCAACGCTTACGTGATGTCGATAAGCGACATGATGATGATTCGCCCGTCCAACTATTACATGGGCTATTATAACCTCGGCAAAGCCCTGCTGTGGGGCGCGGATGCGGAGGTGAAGTGGGACGTCAGCCGCGAATGGTTCCTCATGCTGAACGCGACATACCAGAAAGCCATCGACAAAATGCGCTACGTGGCCGGAACACAGACGCCGAACATCACCTATGACATGCAAATCCCGCACATCCCGATTTTCTTCGTCAACTGGTCGGCCGACTACCGCATGAACAATCCGTTCGGTGGACGCCGCCGCGGACAGTACGGCCGATTCTACTACGAAGGCGGATACACCGGCAAATACGACTACGGCTACAGCCTGACGGTCAACCAGAACTATGTCATCCCCTCGTCGTGCATCCACACCGTCGGCGCGGAATACGCCATCATGAACCGCCGCGTACTCTTCTCGCTCGAATGTCACAACCTGTTCGACACACACGAACTGACAAACCTGAACTACCCGCTCGCCGGACGAACCGTGCAGGCAAAGGTGCGGGTGACCACGCTGGAATGGTAAGAATAATAATTCTCACCGTCCGCACTGCATAAGCCTTATATGATGTTCGTGGTTTTGCCGCCGGCTTTCTTCAGATTCCGCCTCACGACGGACATCTAATGGTTGTCTATTACCCGTGGACTTGCACTATCGAGTTAATCGCCATGCACGGCGCACAAAAAAATAACGGCGCCCGATTTTCTCCGGCGCCGTTATCATCCACAATATTAAAATGAGTACATTACTCGTCGGCTTGCGAATCCGCATATTCCTTGAGCAGTTTTTCCTGAACGTCGGCGGGCACCAGTTCATACGAGGAGAATTTCATGGTGAATGATGCGCGTCCACCGGAAATGGAACTTAGCGAGGTGGAATAGCTCGACATTTCTTTCAGCGGCACTTTGGCCATTATCTTTTCATAGCCTTTCTCGCTGTTCATTCCCATGATGATTGCGCGGCGTCACTGCAGGTCGCCCATCACGTCGCCCATAAAATCGCCCGGGACAAGGATTTCGATATCGTAGATAGGTTCGAGGATTTTCGGGCCGGCATCCTTGAATGCCATGCTGAACGCATTGCGCCCGGCAAGCATAAACGAGATTTCGTTGCTGTCGACCGGATGCATCTTCCCGTCGTACACGCAGACGCGTACATCGCGTGCGTACGAGCCGGTAAGCGGCCCCTGCTCCATGCGCGCCATGATGCCCTTCAGGATGGCGGGCATGAACCGCGCGTCGATGGAACCGCCGACAATACAGCTGACGAATACCAGTTTCCCTCCCCATTCCATGTCTATCACCTGCGTGTCGCGCACGCTCATCTTGAACTCCTGTCCGCCGAAACGGTAGAGCGTGGGAGCGGGCATGCCTTCGTAATAAGGTTCTATGATGAGGTGCACTTCGCCAAACTGTCCGGCGCCTCCCGACTGTTTCTTGTGACGGTAATCGGCGCGGGCGGCCTTTGTGATGGTTTCACGGTACGGAATCTTTGGCTCAAGATATTCTATTGAAAGTTTATCGTTATTCTCTATGCGCCATTTCAAGGTACGCAGATGAAACTCGCCCTGACCGGATACGATGGTCTGTTTCAGTTCTTTTGACATTTCTATTATCCACGTGGGGTCTTCCTCATGCATGCGGCTTAGCACCTCGCTCAGTTTTTCCGCATCGGATTCGTTGACGGCTTTTATCGCACGCCTGAATTTCGGTTCGGGGTAACGTATGAAATTGAACCTGTAGTCGCCGCCCTTGCCGTTAAGCGTATTGCCCAGACGCACATCTTTCAGTTTGACAGTCGCCCCGATGTCGCCGGCAAGCATTTCGGTTACTTCCGTACGCATCTGCCCGTCGACGACAAACAACTGGGCCATGCGCTCTTTCGAGCCTCGGTCAATATTCTGAAGATCGTCGCCGGACTTTACTTTCCCGGAAATCACCTTGAAATAGGAGACCTGTCCGATATGAGGCTCTATCGTTGTCTTGAAGAAAAACAGGCTTGTCGGGCCATCCGGATCGGGTGTGACTTCATGTCCGTCCGTCGTGACAAGGCGGGGCATTTTGTCCGTACAGGGAACGACGTTTCCCAGAAATTCGAGCGTGCGGCGCACGCACATGTCCCGCTCGGCGCATACGCAGAAGACGGGAAACATCCCGCGCGTCACAAGTCCGGCGCGAATACCGGCGCGCATCTCGTCTTCCGAGAGCGTGCCCTGGTCAAAGAATTTCTCCATCAGCGAATCGTCATGCTCGGCTGCCGCCTCGATAAGGGCCTGATGCAGTTCCGCCGCTTTCTCCGCCTCACTTTCGGGAATATCAAGCACTTCCGGCACCCCGCCCTCCGGCTTCCAGCGATACATCTTCATTTTGAGCACATCCACAACCGCGTTGAACGAAGAGCCGCACATAATGGGGTATTGTATCTGCACCACCTTGCCGCCGTAATTTTCCTTCAACTGCAGCACGGACGCTTCGTAATCGGCCTTGTCATTATCCAGATGATTGATGACGAATATGACCGGTTTGTGAAACTGCTCCGTGTAACGGAACTGGTTGATCGTACCCACCTCGACGCCGTACTGCGCATTGATTACCATCAGGGCGGTGTCCGTAACATTCAGCGCCGAAACGGCCCCGCCTATAAAATCATCCGAACCCGGACAGTCGATGAAATTAAGTTTCATGCCGTTCCATTCCACGCTGAAAACGGTGGAGAAAACGGAATACCCATACTCTTTTTCCACCGGAAAATAGTCGGCAACCGCAGAACCGGTCTTTACAGACCCGCGACGTTTTATAATACCACCCTCGTAAAGCATGGCTTCAGCAAGGGTGGTTTTCCCAGTACCAGAACTTCCCAGAATTGAAATGTTCTTGATTTCGCTTGTTTGATAAACTTTCATTACAATTAAATTTTTAATATTAATATTGATATTTAAATAGTATTTCTAAAAAAAATTTTCGCAAAATACGGATAATTACCGAATATGGGATTCTTTATTCATGTGTTTGTAAACTATGTTTTTAAACAGAGGCGGAAAAAGCGCTTATTTGGGAGAATATTTTACTATCTTCGCCCTCGAAATGAATTGCAATAACCACCTAAATTTGTGTAAATATGAAACAATTTGTAAAAACAGTTCTTATCATTCTTTTCTTCCACGCCGCCACCGGCATGGGGTTCGCGGAGAGAAAAGCCAAACATGTGATTTTCATAGGACTTGACGGATGGGGTTCCTACAGTTTTGAGAAAGCCGAAATGCCGAATATAAAAAAGCTGGCGGAAGACGGAGCGTATACGCTCAGGAAGCGTTCGGTACTGCCTTCGTCGAGCGCCGTAAACTGGGCGTCCATGTTCATGGGAGCCGGTCCGGAACTGCACGGATATACGGAATGGGGTTCAAAAACGCCGGAACTGCTTTCGCGCGTAACGGGCAAAAACAACATCTTCCCTACCGTGTTCCAACTGTTCAGGGACAAATATCCGGACGCGGAAACCGGCTGCATTTATGACTGGGAGGGGATAAAGTACCTGGTGGACACACTGTCCCTCAACTACTGCGAGCAGTCGCCCGATTACAATGTTGTGCCGGAGGGCCTGCGCGACATGGCGGTCAGGTATATTACCGGGAAAAAACCGGATTTTGCCGCGATCATATTCGACGAGCCGGATCATGTCGGACATGGCGCCGGTCATGACACGCCCGAATATTACGCGACTCTTACCCGGCTGGACGGATATGTGGGCAAAATAATCGAAGCGGTTAAAATGGCCGGCTTTTACGATGAAACGATTTTCATCATCACATCCGATCATGGCGGAACGGGCAAGGGACATGGGGGTAAAACCATGCTGGAAATGGAAACGCCGTTTATCATCAGCGGCAAAAACGTAAGGAAAGGTCTTCTATTCGACGAAAGTATGATGCAGTTTGACATCGCCGCCACAATTGCCTGTATTTTCGACCTGCCGCAGCCGCAGGTATGGATCGGACGGCCGATGATTCAAGTTTTTAAATAACGTCCAAAACGATGAAAACAGAACAGATATTAGCTTCCCTGGAAGCAAAGCATCCCGGGGAAAAGGAATACATGCAGGCCGTCAAAGAGGTCCTGGCATGTATAGAAGATGTATACAACCGGCATCCGGAGTTTGAAAAAGCGAAAATAATAGAACGGCTCGTCGAACCCGACAGAATCATCACGTTCCGCGTCCCCTGGGTCGACGACAGGGGAGAAATTCACGTAAACCTCGGCTATCGCGTGCAGTTCAACAATGCGATAGGCCCGTACAAGGGCGGACTGCGTTTCCATGCCTCCGTAAACCTGTCGATACTGAAGTTTCTGGCATTCGAACAGACGTTCAAAAATGCGCTTACCACTCTGCCTATGGGCGGCGGGAAAGGCGGCTCCGATTTTTCCATACGGGGGCGGAGCGATGCCGAGATTATGCGCTTCTGCCAAGCATTCATGCTGGAACTGTGGCACAATATCGGGCCTGACACGGATGTGCCCGCGGGAGACATTGGCGTGGGAGGACGCGAAATAGGCTATTTGTACGGCATGTATAAAAAACTTGCACGCGAAAACACCGGAACAATCACCGGTAAAGGGCTTGAATACGGCGGTTCCATACTGCGTCCCGAAGCAACCGGATTCGGAGGCCTGTATTTTGTCAGCCGGATGCTGCAGGAGCATGGAATGGATATAAAAGGCCGAACGGTCGCCCTGTCCGGCTTCGGAAACGTTGCCTGGGGAGCGGCCACCAAAGCCGTGGAACTGGGAGCGAAAGTGGTCACGGTTTCCGGGCCTGACGGGTATGTGTACGACCCGGACGGCATCTGCGGAGAGAAGATTGATTACATGCTCGAACTCCGCGCCTCCGGCGAAGACATCGTCGCGCCCTACGCCGACAGGTTCGGCAGCGCAACGTTCTTCCCCGACAAACGCCCGTGGGAACAGAAAGCGGATATCGCCCTGCCATGCGCCACGCAGAACGAACTGGACGCTTCCGACGCGAAGATGCTGATGGAAAACGGCGTCCGGTGCGTTGCGGAAATATCGAATATGGGATGCACGGCAGAGGCCGTGGACCTCTTCCTGGACAACAGGGTACTGTTCGCGCCCGGCAAAGCTGTCAACGCGGGAGGGGTGGCGACGTCGGGACTTGAGATGACACAGAATGCCATGCACATATCGTGGACGCCGGACGAAGTCGACCGGAAACTGCACCGGATAATGAGCGATATTCACAGCCAGTGCGTGGAGCACGGACGCGAAAGCGGTTATATAAACTATGTGAAAGGCGCCAACATTGCCGGATTCATGAAAGTAGCGAAAGCGATGATGGCACAAGGCGTCGTGTGATGACGCCGGAAACGGCTCATGGACGGCCGGATTATTTCCGCACTTTGGACGGATTTTTAGAGATGAAATCCTTCCAGCCGGAATATGATTTGTCCGGGACAGGTTTGTCTGTCTCCAGATAATGACAAAAGGCGGCGGCAAGCCCGTCGGTCGCATCAAGTTGCGGCAACATGTTCCCGTCCGGGATGTGCAGCATCCGCTGTAACATCCCGGATACCTGTTCTTTCGACGCCCGCCCGTTACCCGTTATCGCCATTTTTATCTTCAGCGGCGCATATTCGCTAATCGGCAAACCGCGATGAAGAGCCGCCGCTATCGCAACCCCCTGTGCGCGCCCCAGCTTCAACATGCTCTGCACGTTTTTACCGAAGAACGGCGCCTCGATGGCGAGTTCGTCGGGATGATACGAATCAATAAGCTGTACCACGCGGTCAAATATATGCTGAAGACGGAGATAGTGATTGTCGAACTTATTCAGTTTAAGTACCCCCATCGTTTCAAGATGCGGCGTTTTCGATTCCACACGTAAAACGCCGTACCCCATGATAATCGTCCCGGGGTCGATGCCCAATATAATATTCTCCCTGTTCATCAAAACCAACTGTCCGTCACAAATCCAAATATTAAAAAATCAGACTGCAAAAGTAGTAAAAAAAGTCAGGTTTGTCCTGTTGCCTGATGTAATTTTCCGGGAAAATACTATCTTTGCGGCGCAATAAAATTAAATATACTATGAAAATATTTGTAAAATCTCTGATGATACCGGACAGGTTCTTCGTATTATCGGCTTTGCTGTTTCTTTCCGTCACTGTCTTACAGGCGCAGACACAGTACTACGTATCGCCCTCGAAGGGCAATGATTCCAATTCCGGCAGCGAGCAGTCGCCTTTCCGGACAATCGCCGGAGCGCAGGAGGCTGCCCGCCGGACACGCGGCGAAGCCGTCATCCTCCTGCACGGGGGCATCTACCGGCTTGAGAAGCCGCTGGTCTTTACCCCGCAGGACGGCGGCGCCGACAAACCGTTGACCGTTCGTCCCCTTGGCGACGGGGAAGTCGTCCTCAC
>JAIRYY010000289.1 GCA_031267485.1 Tannerella sp. | reverse complement strand
GCGGCGACGGAAATCCGGCTGTTCATGCCGGGTATGACTGTCGTCCCGACCGTAAACCGGTCGTCCCCCACTTTCTTTCAGTTCTTTTTTATATTCCTTGTTTTTCCCCTCAAACAGTTCATAGCAGCGATACTCACATTCCAGTTCCCCGTTCATCAGTTTGATTTTCTGTCCGGGACGCAATCCGATTTTCTCGAAGCACTCGTCCCTGTAACTCAGTATCCACGCGTTATATCCCGAAAAAACGTGCTTCAGGCGTTCGCCTATCATGGCATACAAATCGAAGATGTCATTCGCCGAGATACGCTCGCCATAAGGAGGGTTCATCACGAGTATGCCCGGTTTAGGCGCTTCGTTAAACTGCTGAAAAGGCAGCGTCTTCAGTTCGATATGCTTCGAAAGTCCGGCGCTGCGTATGTTTTTGTCGGTTTTTTCAATCGCTATCGGAGAGATGTCGGAGCCATAGCACTTGAACTGAAACTCGCGTTCCGCCGAATCGTCGTTATAAATCTCATCCAGCAGTTCGCGGTCGAAATCAAGCCACCGTTCAAAGGCATATTCCTTGCGGCAGACGCCCGGCGCCATGTTCAGTGCAATCATTGCCGCCTCAATCAGCAACGTGCCCGAGCCGCACATCGGGTCAACGAAATTGGATTCCCCGCGCCAGCCCGTCCGGAGAATCATGCCGGCGGCAAGCACCTCGTTGAGCGGCGCGTCGACCTGACTGACGCGATAGCCGCGTTTGTGCAGGCTCTCGCCGGAACTGTCGAGCGAAACGGTACAGTCGCGATGGGAGATGTGAACATTGATGTAAATATCGGGATTGTTCACCCTTACGGCAGGGCGCTTTTCGTATTTCTCACTGAAATAATCGGCAATCGCATCCTTCGCCCGGTAGGCGACGAACTTCGAATGATTGAAACTTTCGGAATAGACAACCGCATCAACCGCAAACGTCCTGTCGAGCGGCAGATATTTGTCCCAGTCCACTTTTTTGACCTCCCGGTAAACCCCGTCCGCATCGCCGGCTTCAAAATGACAAATGGGCTTCAGTATCCTCAGCGCCGTGCGGCAGCAGAAATTAGCTTTGTAAAGCATGGCCTTATCGCCGGTGAACGACACCATGCGCCGGCCTGTTTCAACCGCCTCCGCTCCAAGCGAAGTCAACTCCCCGGCCAAAATATCCTCCAGCCCGTAGAGGGTTTTGGCTATCATTTCAAAATGTCCTTTTTTCATACAGTCAGGGAGCAACAACTACGCGAAATTCACACTCCGGCGGGTTCGTTCCGTTCCGGCACTCCACATAAAAAGCGACCGTGCCTTCATCAAAATCAAAATTGTACCCCTCCAGCCAGGTGTTACCGCCGTCCGTATGCTGAATCCAGTAGGGCAGCTGTGTCTGGACTTCGCTGTTGCTGGCGTCGTTCCACTGAAACATGTAGACATTGACCATGCCTCTTTCATAAGCCTCCGTCCGCACGTCAACATCCTTGATACATTCGTACAGCGTCGCATATCTGCCCTCGCTCACACGCGCCCATTCTCCGGACCGAACAGTAACGTTTTCCACATGAAAAGCCAGGTCTAATCCCGGTTCTCCCGGAGGTCCCATCGGGCCTTCGCATGAAACAGACAGCATCATCATCGCTGCCGACAATAAAAATAAAACTTTCTTCATCTCTTTTTTTGATTTAACTGTTTATGCGCACAAAGATAGCGCAAGCAAAAGACAATGACAAAATAAAGTTTATTTTTGTTGCGGGCGTGCGTCCGTCCGTCAGCGGGGAAATCCCGGATATTTGTTGTTGAAGCGGACGCCGAGGCCGAGCATCAGGGCGTTGGGCGTATTGAAATTATGCAGACTGTATCCGATATGAATGAACGAATTTCGGGTCACGGCGATCTTAAGCGCCATAATCTGATAAAAAGTCTTTATGTCGCCGCCTCCGTGGAAGATGTTCACACCCATGCCCAGATTGACGGAAAAGTAGGGCATCACGTATTCCGTCCTGCCGGAAAGTCCCAACGCCAGCTGTTCACTTAGCGGAGGCTTGAAAAGTATGGGTTTTGTGCCGGCAATGTAGTCGTTGAGGCGGATATTGGCGCTGCCGTCGTAAAATCCGTCCAGCGATATGCCGGTGCGGAACCGGTAACTGAGGTTGTACATCGGCGAGAAATTGAATCCCAGCGCCGTATAGGCATCCGGCAGCGCGATGCGTTCTTCTCCCAGAGCAATCCCCTTGCGCCTCCAGGCGCCGAACAGCGTCAGGTCGTAACTGATGTGACGCGGGAAGCCGTCGACGGGAGGGAGAAGCGATGAGGCGGTGCGAAAACGGGCTTTCCGGCTGAAGTTATAGACCAGTCCGGCTTTCAGGCCTGCCTCGTTCAGTCCCGCGTTCGGGAACCGGGTATTGCCGTTGGAGAAATGCGTCAGCGCGATTCCGGTTATCAGGTCGACCCGGCGCGAAATCATCCAGTTCAGGTAAAGATTGGCGTTGATATAAGCGTTTATCGGGGAGCCTATTATTACATTATAATAATTGTCGTCAGGATCGTAAGGTTTCCAGCCGGCGGACAGACCGAAATTCCATTCGTAGTTCAACGACAGCCGGTCGCACAGCCAGGCTAAACGCGCGCCCTGAAACAGGTAAAGCGCCACCGGATCGCCGATCTGCCTGCTCTCGCCGAACGTGTAACGCGCCAGCCCGACGCCCTGCCAGGCTCCTCCGAAAATACGGTCGGCAGGCGAATCCGGCTGCGCCCGAAACGAATACCGGAGATGTGCCGAAAAGGCGTTTTTCACCGGCCGCCCGTTTTCATTATCCCCCTGCAGGAAAGGATTTGTCCGGAGGACGAAACCGGGACGCACCTCCACGCCGATCTGGTGTACAAAACGGCGTCCGGCGCCGTTTTCGTCAGAGACCGTAACGGCCGTATCCGCATCGTTCCTCTGCCGCTTCCCTCCGGGCGCTCTTTCTTCCGCGGAAAGCCATTCGGAGATGAAAAATATCAACCCTGCAACCATCAGGACTTTCCATTGCTGCCTTTTATCTTTCA
>JAIRYY010000286.1 GCA_031267485.1 Tannerella sp. | reverse complement strand
TTTATCATCATCCAGCAGTTGGCAAGGATTGTCCGGTCGACAATCTCCCCCTTTTTGATGCCTGATTTATGTACAGACATGGACGTTTTTATGTAGTCCGCCCTGGAGTTGTGGCTTATCCGAACGTAAACGGCGTGGAACTCCCGGTCTTTTGTCCTAATAACAGGATTGAATGTTGCCATAAAGTTGTAATTTATTTGTAATTTTTTTCGACAAAAACAGCAAAATAATTTCGATATTTTGAACTTTATAGAAAAAAATAAGAGGCTTAACATTGTGTTAACCCTCTTATTCTGCTGGTATTTAGTCCTGTGACCCCGGAGGGGCTCGAACCCTCGACCCAATGATTAAGAGTCATTTGCTCTACCAACTGAGCTACGGAGTCGCTGATGATGAATAATTTCATCATTACGGAATTGCGGGTGCAAAAGTAGTTTTTATATTTCCTTTTTCCAAGTTTTTCCGGTTTTTTTTTACGCGTTTGTGAATATGGATTTTTTTCTGTATGTTTGAGCCAAGTTTTTGATGTGATGCGAACAGAAATAAGATTGACGGAGGATGCTTCTCACACGTTGTATGTGGCGGAGATTGACGAGTGTTATCATTCCATACATGGCGCGGTGCGGGAATCGGCGCATATTTTTGTGGATGCCGGACTGAGGGCGTTCCTTTCATCCCGCGAAAAGGAGAGGGACGGGGATGCCGAAATAAATGTGCTGGAGATTGGTTTTGGGACGGGGCTGAACGCCTATCTGACTTTTCTTGAGGCGGAAAAGGTAAAAAAAAGGGTTCATTATACGGCTTTGGAGTTGTATCCTCTGGCGATTGATGAGGCGATGTCTCTCCATTATCCCGAAATGTTTGAGGATGAAAGCGGTGTGTTTGAAAAGATACACCTTTCCCGGTGGGGCGAAGATTCGGATATTACTCCCGGTTTCACGCTTTGCAAGATGAATGTCGATTTTACCGCGTGCGAATTGCCGGGATTGTTTGATGTGGTCTATTTTGATGCGTTTTCGCCGGATAAACAGCCGGAGATGTGGTCGGAAGAGGGTTTTCGGAAGATAGGCGAACATACTGCCGACGGAGCGGTTCTCACGACCTACTGTGCTAAAGGCGCCGTTCGCCGGAGCATGCAGTCGGCCGGGTTTGTTGTTGAGCGATTGCCCGGCCCACCCGGTAAAAGGGAGATATTGAGGGGGCGGGTGGATTATACCAGACCGGATGTCATAATATTGGACGGTGGCCGTTGATTGCGCAATTCTTCGGCCATAAATTCCATATAGGGATATACATGTTCGAAATATAACCGGAGGCCGGGACAGAGATAGTTCAGCCCGTATTCGCCATCGGGGGTTGTGGCAATCCGGTTTTTCGGACATTCACCGTTGCACAGGTTCAGGAAACGGCAGGTACGGCACTGCCGGGGCAGGCGGTCGCGCTTGTCGTTGCCGAACTGTTTCTGTTCGCCCGAAAGCGTGATGCTCACAAGCGAATCGTGCTGTATGTTACCCCTAAGATATTCGGGATATACGAAGTGGTCGCAGGCATAAACGTCTCCGTTATGTTCCATGGCGAGGGCATGGCCGCATGTCCCCGCATATATGCATACGCCCGGCTGTTCGCCAGTCATCCCGGCGAGTGTGGCATCGAAAAGTTGCACGTAATACTGCCCGACATCGTGGCGCACCCATTCGTCAAACATACGAATGTAAAAGTTACCGTACGCTACGGGGTCGACGGACCATGAAGCGATTCCGCCGTCCTCCGGCCTATCGTCGGCAGCAAGCATTTCGAGGCCGTCGTTGCGTGTGCCCAATCGTTCCACAATGGGCGAAAACTGCATGTAGCGGCTTCCTATTTCCTTAAAGAAACGGTATGTTTCAATGGGATATCCGACGTTATAGTCATTGATTACAGATAGCGTGTTAAATTCCACACCGTGTTTATGCAGCAGTTCCACCCCCCGCATCACACGTTTGAACGTTCCCCGTCCGCCGCAGTCCCTGCGGTAACGGTCATGAATCCTTTCCGGCCCGTCGAGGGATATGCCGACCAGGAAATTGCAGTCTTTAAAGAAGCGGCACCATTCGTCGTTGAGTAACAGCCCGTTCGTCTGGATGCAGTTTGATATTTCGCGCCCGCGTCCGTACTGTTGCTGCAGGCGTATCGCCCTGCGGTAAAAATCAATGCCGCGAAGCAAGGCTTCGCCTCCATGCCATGTGAACTGCACGAATGGCGAGGTTTGGCAGTTTATGTATTCGCCGGTGAAACGCTCGAGCAAGTCCTCCGACATTTTATATCCTTTCCGCCCCGCATACAATTCGCTTTTTTCCAGATAGTAACAGTATTCGCAATCCATGTTGCACATCGGGCCGACAGGTTTGGCCATTACATATACCGGAAATGACAGCGGACTGAAATATAGCGTTTCTCCCATACGTTCGTTTCAATAGAGGTTGTATGTCGTTCCGGTCACTTTAAATTCCGTCCGGCGGTTGTACTGGTCGGCAATATCCTGCTGTTCGGGTGTCAGACTGAGGACGTACTGTTCCGTAAGGACATCCCCCTCGTGGAGGAAACCGTTCTCTTCGGCCATCTTCTTCGTTACGGTTTTCGGTTCGGATTTGCCGTAACCTCTGGCTGTCAGGCGGCTGTCGGGGATGCCGGATGCAATCAGATAATCCACGACCGACTGTGCACGTCGCTGAGCCAGTCCTTCATTATACCGGTCGGAACCTTTCCGGTCGGTATGCGCCCCCATTTCGATGGTCACATTGAGATTGTCGTTCAGTACTTTGATTATTTCATCAAGCGCTTCCTTCGATTCCGGACGGAGAGTCGCCCTGTCATAATCGTAAAAAATATTTTCCACAACCGTCGGTTTATGAACGGGCGAGAGGTAGAAGTCCACGTAATAAGTTTCGTTTTTTTCGTCGGGGTCCGTTTTCAGCTCGAAATTCTGGTTAAGGTAATCGGGCGCGCTTGCCATCATCACATAACTGATGTCGCGTTCGAGTTCAACCTTATATGAGCCGTCCGGTTTGGCAATCACTTTTTCGTTAAGCCCGTCTTTGCCCACGATACGTATCAAAGCCTTTTCTATCGGATTCTCTTCGCCGTCGGACACGTAACCCTCGATGAAAACCGTTACGACCGGGCGTTCGAATGAATAAATATGGTCGTATCCGCGCGCATCATTGCGGTTTGACGAAAAAAATCCCCGTTCCCATTTTCCCTCGAACGTAATCCCGAAATCATCGCCCATGGAATTTACGGGAGAACCCATGTTTTCCACCTTCCAGACACCCAGGCTGTCCCGTGTGGCCTTGAACAGGTCGAGGCCTCCCAGTCCGGGATGTCCGTCCGACGCGAAATAAATCGTTACCGAATCGCGCACATACGGAAACATCTCGTCCCCATCGGTGTTTATCTGCGGGCCAAGATTTTCCATGCCGCCGAAATCGTCCGTTCCGACAAGTCGTGCCCGGAAAATATCCTTTCCGCCGTAACCGCTCACATCGGAGACGAAATACAGGTATTTGCCGTCGGGCGATATGGCAGGATGTCCCACGCTTGTGGTAGAATCCCTGACCAGGTTGGCCCGCGTTCCCGCTCCCCATGACGCCCCGCTGCGGGTGGACAGGCGTATCTCGGAAGGACGCGAACTTATCGGGTCGCTCTCGCAGGAGGTGTAATACATCGTATTGCCGTCGGCGGAAAACGATGGCGTTCCCTCGTCGAATTTCGTATTGATGGCATCTTCGAGTTCGACCGGTTTTTTCCAGACGCCCTTTTCGTCCTTCTCCACAAGGAAGATGTTATTGAGGGGCTGTCCCGTGATATTGCTCAGGGAATCTTTGCTTATCTTCTTCACGCGCGACGATGCGAAGTATAGCTTCTCATAATCGTCACCCGTAAGCATCGGACAAAATTCGCCGTAGCGGGAATTTAAAACATCCATCCGGCGAACTCCGTACAGGGTCGGATTCTCCTTCATCTCCGCCGCAAGTGCGCATCCTTTCAATCCGTTCCGCGCAATGACGCTTTCCGGATTCTGTACCAGAAACTTATCGTAGTAGTTTATGGCATCGCTGTAACGTCCTCCCTGGTGATACGTTCGGGCAAGCCGCAGGTTCAGCAGGCTGTCCGGGTAGTTATAGCGCAAAGCGTTCAGGTAGGCGCTCGTAGCCCGCGACACATCGTTTATCTTCTGGTAACAGACACCCATGCGGTAGGAAACGTAGGCGCGCATGTCGCGTTCGGCCGGTTTGACTTTCGAATACAGTTTACGGTACATATTCGCCGCATCGTAATATTCCCCCATGCGTTGCTTTTCTTCGGCAACGCTGAGTTTGACGCTTTTGCAGGAGAATAGCAATGCTCCCGCCAGCACAATTTCTATGTAATGAACAAGCCGCATATATCAGAAAACGGCGAAAACTTTGTTTTATTATAATTCAATCTTCGCGGGCTTTGATAAATGCTGCCCGGATTGGAATAGCCGAGGTCATCCGTCAATACGAAAATGATATTGGGACGCTGCACCGCCGTTTCTTCCCGCCCTGAGGTTACCCTCCGGTCAGAAATGAACTGTCGCCATAGCTTAAAAATCTGAAATCGTGATTTAGCGCGTAGTCGTAAATCTTTTTCCAGTCGCCTTTCACGAATGCGGAAACAAGTAGCAGGAGGGTGCTTTTGGGCTGATGGAAATTGGTTATCATATTGTTTACGATACGGAACCGGTAGCCGGGCACGATGATTATCTGCGTGGAAGTGACAAGTTTTTCGAGCTGACGGTTATCGAGGTAACGGATAATGTTTTTTAACGCATCCTCCGCAGATATCCGCGGGACATCATTCCGGTACGGTATCCACTGCTTTACGGCGAGTCTTTCCGGCGTCGTATCGGGATTGGTTTCGAGCGCAGCGCCCACGTAATACAGGCTTTCGAGCGTGCGCACCGATGTTGTTCCGACGGCTGTTATCCGGCCGGTATGGTTGAGCAGCGCTGCGATGGTGCGGCGGTTTACGGAGATAAATTCGGTATGCATCTCATGTTCGCCGATTGTGTCTGTCTGTACGGGTTTGAATGTTCCCGCTCCCACGTGCAGCGTCACTTCCTCCCGGACAATCCCTTTTTTGCCGAGCGCGTCCAGCGTTTCAGGGGTGAAGTGCAATCCGGCTGTCGGCGCGGCAACCGAGCCTTTTATTTTCGAATAAACCGTCTGGTATGTCTGCAAATCGGACGGCGCCGTCTCGCGGTGCAGATAGGGAGGAATAGGCAGTATGCCGGCAACGTCAAGGATTTCCGCAAAAGTGCATGACGTTTCCGCATCATGCGGCTGACTGTCGTGCGGCCGGGCGTCGTGCAAACCGGCGGATGCCGGCGTCAGGTTTTCCCACCGGAACAATATGCCATGCGCCTGTCCATGCGCCTGTTCACGTTCGGCAGTCAGCGCTATTTCCGTATTTCCCACCGTCAACGCACGTTTCAGCGCACCGCTCTTCCAGCGTTTGAGGTTGCCGACAAGACACGTCCAGCGACACTGCCCGCGCGACTGAAAATTCATCGCATAATCGCGCGGTTCTTCCGGTTCGAGGCAGAAAATTTCTATCCGCGCTCCCGTATCTTTCGTAAACAGCAGCCTCGCCTGAATTACGCGTGTGTTGTTGAATATCATCAGCGATTTTTCCGGCAGAAAATCCGGCAGCCGGTTGAAAATGCTTTCGCTCACATGGCCGTTCCCGTATAACAGCAGTCTGGATTTGTCGCGCTCGCCGAGCGGAAATCCGGCGATGCGTTCGTCAGGCAACGGATAATCGTATTCATCCATGTCGATACAGCGTGCGGACGCCGGTATTTCTGCCTCCCTGTCGGACATATTCATGTTTTTTTCGCGCAAACTTACGGGAAATACTTCGGTTTTACAACAAAAGCCGTACTTTTGCACCATAATAAACGGAATGAACTATGAGGAAAGAAGATTTTATGGATGTATCTCCGTCATCGAAGACGATGCTGAAGATAGGAGACCGGGTGCGTTTTCTGAACAGTGTGGGCGGTGGCGTTGTCACGGCTTTTCACGGCAGGAATCAGGTACTGGTGGAGGATGAGAACGGATTTGATGTGCCGGCGCTTATCGCCGAGTGTATTGTTGTGGGTGAAGCCGACCGCCGGATGGAGAATAAGGAGCCTGAGCCTTATGTCCCACCGGTAAAAACCGCTTCAAAAACGGAAGTGAAAGCGCCCGAACGTCACGTGTTCGAAGAGACGCCGCAGGGAGAACGCCTGAATTTAAGCCTTGCCTATTTGCCCGTCGAGCCGAAAAACTTCATGCAGAGTTCTTTTGAGGCATACCTCATCAATGAGAGCAACTATTATCTGTATTTCAACTATATGAGTTGCAGGAACAATAGCTGGACAAGTCGTCGCCACGGACTGATTGAGCCGGACACGAAGATTTTTATTGAAGAATTTGAGAAGTCGGCGGTGAACGAACTGGAACATATCTGCGTGCAAATGATTGCATTGAAAGAGGGCCGGAGTTTCCTCCTGAAGAATGTCATGTCCATAGAATTACGCCTTGATACGGTGAAATTTTATAAATTGCACTGTTTTACCAAAAATGATTTCTTTGACGAAGATGCGCTGGTCGTTCCCCTTGTCGCAAATGACCGGCCGGAGAAACAGATGCTTGTCTCCGCAACGGACATTCAGGAGGCGATGTGCGGAAAGATAAAGGAGGAACGCCGTGCACCGAAACCCGCCGTCAAAAAAACAAAGCCTGCCAATGAGACCATCGAAGTGGATTTGCATATCAATCAGTTACTGGATTCCGCTTCGGGAATGAACAATGCGGACATCCTGAACTATCAGCTGTCAAAGTTTCACGAAATCATGAAAGCTAATTCGGGTAAGAAAGGACAGAAAATAGTTTTTATTCACGGTAAAGGAGAAGGCGTATTGCGTACGGCAATCGAGAAAGAACTGAAAACCACATATCGACAACAGGCCCGTTTTCAGGATGCATCGTTCCGCGAATATGGCTTCGGCGCAACCATGATAATAATGATTAGTGGTTAGTGA
>JAIRYY010000237.1 GCA_031267485.1 Tannerella sp. | reverse complement strand
TCCGTGATTGACCGGAACCGGTGGTCGTCGGCAACCATCTGGGGCGCCAGGTGACAGTGATAATCAATAATCGGCATCCCGGCCGCATGATTGTGATACAGTTCCTGCGCCGTTTCCGTTTCCAGCAGGAAGTTTTCGTCCATAAATGTTTTCATAGGCACATATATTATATTGAATTTAACAGACAGACGGTCTTTATCGCCGACCGCCGACCGCCGGCGTATCGCGGCAGCCGGCGACAAAGATAATCTTTTTT
The DNA here is from genome assembly GCA_031267485.1 of Tannerella sp. Classification (GTDB taxonomy): domain Bacteria; phylum Bacteroidota; class Bacteroidia; order Bacteroidales; family Tannerellaceae; genus Tannerella. The sequence continues at coordinate 12,234 of JAIRYY010000237.1, read as the reverse complement.
TTGATTCTGCAAATATGCGCGAAAATGTTTTTTTACCGGCGATTGTACTTTTTAATGGAGAATGTCTCAAAAGGGAAGCGGCCCGTCGTTGTGCTGGCGGATGAAATCCTCGTTGTTCCCGATAGGCGGCATGGCGGACGGCGAAGTATTGTCGCCGCCGGGCGTGGCGGTCATTTTTGACGTAAAATCCCGGCTGTCGCCGTTCGAATCACTGCAGTTTTCGAACCGGACGAAGTTGTTTTTGAACGCCAGCCATACGTCGCCGGTTGCGCCGTTGCGGTGCTTGGCCACGATTATTTCCGCCAGTCCGGTCAAATCCCGTCCGTTGCTGTCTTCCCTGATTCCATAGTATTCGGGGCGGTGAATGAAGCAAACCATGTCGGCATCCTGTTCTATGGCGCCCGATTCGCGCAGGTCGGACAACTGGGGGCGTTTGCCTTCGAGCCCGCTGCGGGCTTCGACGCCGCGGTTCAACTGCGAGAGCGCGATGATGGGGATGTTCAGTTCCTTTGCAAGTCCCTTGAGCGAGCGTGAAATCATGCTCACCTCCTGCTCGCGGCTGCCGTAGGTCATGCCGCTTGCGTTCATCAGCTGGAGGTAGTCGATGATGATGCATTTTATATCATGTTCGCGTACCAGCCGCCGGGCTTTGGTGCGCAGCTCGAACACGGACAGGCTGGGGGTATCGTCAACATAAATGGGCGCGTCGTAAAGTTCGTTTAACTTGTGGTCCAGCTGTGTCCATTCATACGGTTCCAGGCGTCCGCTTTTTATTTTATCGCCGGAAAGTTCGCATACATTTATTATAAGGCGGTTCACTAATTGCACGTTGCTCATCTCCAGCGAGAACAGGGCGACCGGCGTCTTGAAGTTCACCGCCATGTTTTTGGCCATCGACAGCACAAAAGCCGTTTTTCCCATGGCGGGACGGGCGGCGATGATGATAAGGTCGGACTTTTGCCAGCCGGAGGTTATCCTGTCCAGGCCGGTGAATCCGCTGCTTATGCCGCTCAGTCCCTCCTTTCTCTTCGCTGCCGCGTTTATTCCGGCGTAGGCTTCGTTGATGACGGTGTTTATCTGAATGGCATCCTTCTTGATGTTGCGCTGTGATATTTCGAAAAGACGGGCTTCGGCATCCTGCATCAGGTCTTCGATGTCGAGCGTTTCGTCGAACGCCTTCCCCTGTATCAGGCCCGAAAAGCGAATCAGTTCGCGGGCGAGGAATTTCTGCGCGACAATCCGGGCGTGAAATTCGAGGTGCGCCGTGCTGGCCACATTGTTTGTCAGTTCGGAGATGTATAGCAGATCGCCCGCCGCCTGCAGGTTGCCGTTCTTTTTCAGCTGTTCCATTACGGTGAGCATGTCGACCGGACGTCCGCTCACGGAAAGCCCTACAATCGCTTCAAAAATCAGTTCATGCCTTTTGTCGTAGAAACATTCGGGGCGCAATATCTCGCTGATGTTCGAATAGGCGTCCTTTTCGAGCAGCAATGCGCCCAGGACGGCTTTTTCTATCTCAAGCGCCTGGGGCTGCACTTTCCCCGGATCGGAGAGGATGACGGTTTCGACGTTTCTTTTCCGGCCCGTTTTTTTTTCTGTTACCATAGTGGGAATTTTTATTTTGACGCCAAAAGTACGCAATTCCGCGGAAGGGTTTGCGCCTCCCTGCGAAAAAGTTATACACCGCGTTATTAACAGCGGCGCTTATTCGCCTGTGTACTCCGCCAGTTCGCAGGCTTCATCCTTGCCGATAGTGTGTATAATCCGGAACGTGTTTGGATATTTAAACTGGATAAAACTGATGTATTGGTGGATTGTATTCACGAACTGTCCCGTATTCTGGGGCGGATATATCCGTATTTTGGGCAGCAGCAGATATTTTGCCCGGCTGTCCCTGATGATTTTCAGCAGCAGATCGGGGCTGACCGTCTGATAGGAAGCGCTGTTGTCTTCGGCATATTGCTTCAGAAACGCATCATAATCCAGCGTATAGTTCACCCCGTCCGTTTCCAGAAGATTAATCAAATCGTCATTGAACAGGGTTTTATCCACTTTATATACCATGGCAACCTTTATTGATTTCCCGTTGATGGAGAATTTATCACTGTTGTTTCTGGCGACAAACGCATATTCCGAAAAAGGCGCAAGCGCGGCCAGGTTTGTATTTTTCAGTTCGGCGGCAATGAATACGTACCGCGCTTTTTCCTCCTGTCCCCGCGCTATGATTTCGTCGATTTCCACATGGGGCACATTGAAAAAACCTCCAAACCGGCGGCCCGTATAGACGTAGGAGATGCTTGGCTTGCGGCTTATGATGACGGCGTCCTTATCGAGATTATCGTTAGCCCACCGGCTCATTTTTATAAAGTTTTCCCAGTCGGGAGTCAGGCCGTAAAGATCGTTCCCCGCCAGGTTTTGCTGCAGTACGGGCAGGTTGTTCTCCACTTTCGCCTTCAGGTGCACGCCCGTCCCGACAAACACGGATACGAGCAGGACAGGGTATATCCACGAGAATTTCCCGAACCGGCCGCCTTTCAGGAGATAATACATTCCTCCGAGCAAAAACAGCAGTATGAGGGGATAATATATCATTATCAACCTGTCCTGCGCCCACATGCTTTGAAGGAGGATGAAACTTGCAAAATTCATTATTCCCACATATACGCCGGCAAAGAGTAAAGGCGTGTTTTTTTTATATATTGCCATTATACCGATAAAAAACAGGATATAGGTAATGACTGTTAATATCGGCATGCTTCCCAACGGTAAATCGGCGGAAGATCTGAATCCCATGAACTTGTACAGGAATCCGGATAAATATACGTGGGAATTTTCGATTAACCTGTTTATAAATCCGGGTAAATCTTCCATTCCCTGCCCTACGTTGTAGTAGTTCCTGGCCAAATAGTTGTTTATACTGTATGCAGCGCCGGATTCGGGCCATACTGTTTTTTTTATGATGCTGAACAAAACAAATACAAGCCCGGATGCAACGAATGAATACAGCAGGTTTTTCCACTGTTTCCGGAGACAGAAATATACAATCACAGCCCCCATTACGGCATAACCGACAGTCCGGGTAAGCCCCATTGCAAGGAAGCATAATCCAAGCAGAAGAAATTTTTTCCAGCCTGTCTTTAACGGGACGGAAGCCGTTTGTTCACCGTTCCAGAAATACCGGGAAAACAGATAGATGAACAGGGACTGGGTAAGCATGAAGAATGGCTCGCTGTAGGTATGGCAGGCGTAGAAAAATATGTATGGACAAATATTTGCGATTAATAGTGTCGGCATCAGTACGGAAGCCGGGACTTTACCTCGGAAACTTTTGTACATAAGCCACATGGACAGGATGATAAAAACGGCGGAAAGGGATTTCAGTAAAATCAGATTTAGTCCGCCGGCAAGGAACGGGGATATTGCGATTGGGTATAAAGCGCCCCGTCCGCCCGGATATGTAAAGCGCCGTATAAATTCCTGGGCATTCATTATGTAGTCACAGTCATCTCCGCTAAGGCTCACTTTGCAATCGAACAGTAAAATGCTTATAACAGCTCCCGCGGCAAGGGATATCAGGAGACATGTTTTTTCATGTTTTTCAAAGAAAGAATTCATTTTATCCAAAATGTCACCGTCTTTCTTTTTTGCGGATATGATTTTTTTACTGTGTGTTTTCTTTTTCATACGTGAATAATTTTTTAAAAATTGTTGTAGCGTGTGTCTTCATACCGGCTGTTTTTATTTGAAGATTTTGAATTTACACAGTTTTATTTTCTGCAGCCTGTATGCAAATGAAACGCCTAAAACCCCGAATCCGTATTTTATGCTTTTTTTGAAATTGATTGAAGATGCTTCTTTAAAATATTTGGTCGGACAACTTACCTCTCCAACGTTAAAGCCGCCGTAAAAGATTTGTGCCAGCATCTGGTTGTCGAATACAAAATCATCGGAATTGCTATTGTAGTCGACTTTCAGCAGCACTTCTTTCGTAAAAGCCCTGTATCCGGTATGGTATTCGCTGAGTTTCTGTCCCATTAAAAGGTTTTGAATGAATGTCAGGAAACGGTTTGCAACATATTTATAGAGAGGCATTCCTCCCTGCAGAGCGCCTTTGCCTAAAATGCGGGATGCTATGATTACCGGATACAGTCCGTTCGCCATCATATAGCAGATAGGGGTTATCAGCAGGGGAGTATATTGATAGTCGGGATGTAGCATGACGACAATGTCGGAACCTATTTCCAGGGCTTTGTTGTAACATGTTTTCTGGTTGCCCCCGTAACCTTTGTTTCTATCATGGCGGATGACATACTGTATGCCGAGTTTACGTGCCAGCTCGCTTGTGTTGTCCGCACTTGCGTCGTCCACTAATATAACGTGGTCGACGATGCCGGACGGAATCTCGTCGTATGTTTTTTTCAGCGTTTGTTCCGCATTGTACGCCGGCATCACTATGGTTATTACTTTGTCTTTTATCATCTTTTGAAACACAAATATATACAAGTACGCTTTCCGCATCCTATTCGTTTTGCGCCGCCAAATATACAATATATCTGAAAAATAGACATTATTCCACAAGGTTAAAAAAACGTAATGAGGTGATAAGGGATGCAGTTGAACCGGATTTCAAATTGTCGCCATTTCGCCGGCGACGGGCACATATACGAAAAGCGACCGTTTGAATTGTACCCGGATTGATAGCCGGTGCGGTCATTCGGAAAGGAAAACCGTCTGCCGGCGGGGAGAGGATTTTTTTGTATTGCGCTTCACTTGTACTATCTTTGCCCCGTTTAAATGACATACTATTATGCGTGCATGGTTGAAGCGGACAGGAATTGTGATTTTGATACCGGCAGTGATACTGATGCTGGTATCCGGTCTTGTGTATGTGCCGTCCGTTCAGCGGGCGGCTGCACGGAAGGCTGTGGAATACGTGTCCGAATCGTTCGGGATAAACATCCGGTTTGAGCGTCTGCGGCTTTCTTTTCCGTTAAATCTTTCCGCACACAAAGTCTCGGCCATTGGGTCCGGCGGCGACACGCTGCTCTGTCTGGACAGAATGACGCTGCGGATGCGGCTTATGCCTCTGCTGAGGGGGACGCTGTCCGTCGGCGGAATCCGGCTGGAAAAGGCCGTGTTCAATACCGGCAGCCTGATTGACGGCGTTGTCGTGAGGGGATATGCCGGGGAGATTTTTCTCCGGGCGGATTCGGTCAGCCCGGCGGATGCGCATGCCGTGCTGGACAGGGTGACGCTGTCGGATGCGGACATTGGCCTGTTCGCATGCGATACGGCGGCAGTGGCGGCGGCGGAAACGGCGGCGACGGGCTGGTACATCGGCCTGAAAAGGGCGGAACTGCGCAATGTCGCTTTCACATGCCGTATGCCGTGCGATTCGCTGTATCTTGACCTGCGGGTTGACAGGGCGCTGCTGTCAGGCGGAGCGACAGAAACGGGAAAAGGCTCCTGCGAAGTATCGGACTTGCTGCTGGACGTGCCGGAACTGTCGTACGGCACGGATGACGGAGAAGCCGCGCCGGGATTCGACCCCTCCCACATTCGCATTTCCGGCATGCACCTGCGGATTGATTCGTTCCTTTACGAATCCGGGAAAAGCATGCGCGCGATACTGAGGGAATGTGAAGCCCGCGAACGTTCGGGGGCGGCCGTCCGGTCGGCGGCGGGACGCATCGCGTCGGACAGCGCCGGGCTTCACATTCCCTCGTTTGCGGTGCGGACGGATTATTCGCACGTACAGCTGCAGGCCGACGTGCCGTGGGCGGCTGTCGACAGCGTGAATCCCGGCGGCGACCTGTCGGTCGGCCTGTCCGTATCCGCAGGCAGGGAAGACTTGCTGCTTTTCGCCGGCGGCCTGCCGGAAGATTTCCGGCTGCATTATCCCGACGCGCCGCTTCGCGTGGAGCTGTCGGCCGGCGGGAACGTCGCGCATCTGGCGCTGAAGCGCTTCATGGCACATCTTCCCGGCGCTTTTCTGGTGAATCTGACGGGCGACGCAAAAGCCGTTGCCGACGAACGGCTTCGCGCCGGGACGGTTCGCTGCAGCGTCGAAACGCATGACCTGAATTTTGCCGCAGCGCTCCTGTCTCCCCCGCTGCAGGAGCGTTTTCGCGTACCGGACAGCATGCGCCTCGCCGGGGAGTTCACGGTCGGGAAAGGCGTCCATGCGGCCGACCTGGTTATCCGCGAAAGCGGAGGCCGGGTGAAACTGTCGGGGAAATACAGCCGGCTCGCGGACAGTTACGAAGCCTGCCTGGAGATTGACAGCCTCGAACCGGTACATTTCATGCCCGGCGATTCCGTCATGTTCCTCTGCGCCCGCGCCTGTGCAAAAGGACAGGGGACGAATCCGCGCCACCCGTCGACATGGGCGGAACTGGAGGGGGAAATCAGCGAAATACGCTACGGCCGTTCTTCCATCCCGGAGATATCGCTGACGGGAAACCTGCGGAACGGTCGCCTGCAGGCTGTGATGAAGAGCGCCTGGCCCCTGGTCCGGGGGCAAATCTCCGTCGAGGGCGACATCGACAAAAACGGGGTGAGGGGTACGCTGACTGCCGACGTCGACACGCTCGATTTTCGCGGATTGAATCTGACGGAAACGCCTCTGGCAACATCGTTCCGGATATTTTCGGAAGTGGAATCGGACCTGGAGAAAACGCACGCGCTCGACGTCACGCTGGGAAACTGGAGCATGGTGATGGACCGGCAAACCGTACAGCCGGGGATGCTGACGCTTGCCGTCCGTTCGGGTGCGGATACGGTCAGGGCTTCCCTCCGCGCCGGCGACCTGGAAATCATGCTCACGGGCAATGCCGGCCTGAACGTGCTGGCCGGCAGAATGGCGGGCATGGCCGAAGAGGCGGTCAGGCAGCTGAGGCGCGATTCGATGCCCGACGTGCAGGCGCTGCTGCGCGGATTCCCCGACATGGCGCTGCGGATACGTGCCGGACGCAGCAACCTGCTGTCCGATTTTGTGCAGGAGTACGGCCTGTTTTTCGACGCGTTCGACCTGGACGCGGGCATTTCGCCGGAGAACGGCCTGCGTGTCGACGGCAGCCTGCTGGCGCTCGTAAAGGACACGCTCAAGATTGATACGGTACGCCTTTCCGTATGGCAGGACACGCTGGGGCTGGGGTACAGGGCTGACGTGTCGAAAAACCGCTTCCGCAACCAGGAGGCGTTCCGCGCGGACGCACGCGGCCATATCCGCGGGGGCGATGCCGGTATCCTTGCCTCGTATGTCGACGGCGGCGGCCGGGAGGGGCTGTATCTCGGGCTGAATATACGGAAGGTTCCCGGGGGGTTCCGCCTGCAGGTGCATCCCGGGAAAACGGTCATCGCTTTTCTGCCGTTTGCGGTCAACAGCGGCAATTATTTCCTCTTCAGGAGCATGGCGGACATGGAGGCCGACCTGCGGATGGAGAGCGATTCGACGGCGTCGGTATGGATTCATTCCGGCGAAGGCGGAAGGCAGGCGAAAGAACTGATGGTCGAGCTGAGCCGGATTGACCTGGGGAGGATTTCGGGAAGGTTCGCGGGCCTGCCCGCCCTGAAGGGCATGCTGAACGCAACGCTGCGGTACGAGCCGGAGGAAACGTCGTTTATGATTGTCGCCGACGGCGATGTCGACGACCTTTTTTATGAGGGCGGACGCATCGGCAACCTGCTGGCGAACGCGACCTACATGCCGCTCGAAAAGGGGAGGCACCAGATAGACATGCACGTGTTTCACGACATGTCGGAGATTGCATCCCTTTCCGTCCTGTACCGCGAGGGGCGGAGGGAAAACACGCTCGACGGCGCCATATCAATCGACCGGCTGCCGCTGAGCATGTTTAACGCGATGATTCCCGACGGGACGGCCCGCCTGGACGGTTTTCTGCTGGGCAGCCTTTCGGTCGCGGGGACGGACAGCAATCCGCTGGCGAGCGGCACGCTGCGGGTGGAGAACGGCTCGGCGTATGTCGTGCCTTCGTCGACGGCGCTGCATTTCGACGACAGGACGGTGACGGTGACGGGGAACAGGGTCAGCCTGGACAAATACTGCATATACACGCTGAAGGAGAATCCGCTGGTGATTGACGGCTTTATTGACGCGACGAACACGGCCCGTCCGACGGCCAGCCTGAAGGTATCGGCGACAAACCTGCTGCTCGTCGACGCGAAGAAAACGCCCGGAAGCCTGGCCTACGGGCGGCTGTCGGTGAACATGAACACGACGCTGACCGGCCCGCTGCAGGCGCTGCGCATGCGCGGAAGCGTGCACGTCGCGGGCAGCACGAACCTGACGTGCGTGATACCCGGTTCTCTGCCGGAAGCGCGGGACGGGTTCAGCAATCTGGTCACGTTCTCCTATTTTGCCGACACGCTGCCGCGCCGCACGCGCCGGCCGTTCGATTTCGTCAACAGGACGCGCCGGGCCGCGGCGGCGGGCGGTACGGACGTTTTCGTGAATGTCCGCATCGACCCGACGGTGCGGCTGCGGGTCAACATGGATGAGGAGCAGTCGAACTTCGTGGAGCTGCGGGGCGGGGGCGAGCTGCTGCTGCAGTATCCGCCGCAGGACGGGATGCGGCTGAACGGGCGCTATACGCTGTCGGACGGGACGATACGCTATTCCATCCCGGTTATCCCGCTGACGGATTTTTCGGTCAGGAACGGGAGTTATGTCGACTGGACGGGCGACCCGATGAATCCGGCGCTTAATATCACGGCCCACACGCGCGTGCGGACGGCGGTCGAGGTGGACGGACAGAAGAAGATGGTGGATTTCAACGCCGGTATCGAGCTGCGCAACAGGCTGGAGGATATTGCCGTCCGGTTCGTTCTCGAGGCTCCGTCGGAGGCGGTGGTGCAAAATCAGCTGACGTCGATGGGCGAGGAGGAACGCGGCAAACAGGCGGTGAGCCTGCTCGTGACGGGCGTTTACCTCGCGGGCGGCGGCGCGGGCGGCGACCGCCTCGACGTGGGACAGGCGCTGAGCAGCCTGCTGCAGCGCGAAATAAAAAATATGCTCGGCAGCCTGCTGGGCGACGTGCCGTTTTCGTTCGACGTCGAAACGTACGACGGGACGCAGCAGGGAATGGGACGCCGCGTCGACTATACCGGGCGCTTTTACCGGAGTTTCCTGGGCGAACGCCTCAACACGGCGCTGGGCTTCCGCTATTCGACGAACGACCCGCTGCACGGCAATTCGTTTTTCCTCGACGACATTTCCCTCAAGTACGTGCCGGATGCGAACGGTGAACGCGCCGTCAGCATATTCCGCAGCAAGGAGTACGAAAACCTTTTCGAGGGGGAGATTGTGAAAACGGGCGCGGAATTTACGATTAACCGGAAGGTGAAACGCTTCGGCGATTTGTTTTTCCCCCGCAGGCGGCGGGAGGCGGCGGTCGCGGAAGACGGGGATGCCCGCGGCGGGCGGGAAGAGGCGCCCGCTGCCGCCGCCGTGGAGGAGGAGGAGGGCGACGGGGAGAGCGTCGTCCCGGAGTGAGAGGAAAAAATATTCAGACGTATGGAAAAAAGAAGAAACATATTGCCGGCCGCCGGCCTGCGCCGTTTGTCCGCATGTATCGCGGTCGCGGTGGCGACGGCCTGTTCGACGACCCGGAATCTTCCCGCGGACGGGGTTCTGTATACCGGTATCGCCGGGATAGAGATTGCGGACGCGGACAGCGCGGGGATGGACGACGAACTGCTCGGGCGGCTGGAGGACGCGTTCGCCTGCCCGCCCAACAATGCGCTGCTCGGCAGTTCGTCCGTCAGGATACCCGTCCCCCTGGGGCTGTGGATTTACAATGCGAACGTGAACGGGAAGAGCGCGTTCAGCCGCTGGATGATGAGCCGCCTTGCGGCCCGTCCGGTACTGATATCCACGGTCCGCCCGGAGACGCGCGTGCTGATTGCCCGTAACATGCTGCGCGACAACGGCTATTTCCGGGGTACGGCGGATTATGAAATCATCCCGGACAGGAGGGATGCGCGGAAGGCGAAGGTGCGCTACGGGGTCAGGCTGCGGGAGCCTTACGTGATTGATTCGATTGAATGGCGGCGGATGCAGCACCGCAGCGACACGCTGCTCCGCCTGAACGGGGAGGAACGCCTGGTGAGCGCGGGGGACCGGTTTAATACCGGACGGCTGGAGGCCGAGCGGCAGCGCCTGTCGGCTATCATGCAGAACAACGGCTACTATTATTTCCGCCCGGAATATATCGTTTACCGGGCTGACTCCACGCTGTCGCCGCATAAGGTCAGGCTGCGGGCAGGCCTGAAGCAGGATGTCCCGCGCGCGGCGCTGCGGCCGTGGAAGATTGGCGACATTTCCGTCACGCTGCGGGGGTACGACAACGAGCCGCCGACGGACAGCGTCCGCTACCGCGGCCTGCTGATACGCCACGCCGGGAAACTGCGCGTGCGTCCGCGCATCCTGTACGGGCGGCTGCTGTTCGGACGGGGCGAACTGTATTCCCTGAAAAAACAGACGGAGACGCAGGCGGCTATCGGCAGCCTGGATATTTTCCGCTTCACGCAGTTCCGCTATGTGCCGAAGGATACGCTGCCGGCGTGCGACACGATGAACGTGACGGTAACAGCCCTGTATGACTATCCGCTCAACGGCGCTTTCCGGCTCAGGGCGACGGCGAACGACAACCGGTATGCCGGTCCGGGGGCGTCGCTGAATCTCACGCGCCGCAATGCGTTCGGCGGCGGCGAGGCGCTTACCGCGTCCGTTTACGGCTCGTACGAATGGAACACGGGAGGGGGGGGGCGGCAGATCAGGAACACGGGCGTGATAAACAACTTCGAGGCGGGCGTCAAGGGCAGCATCACGTTTCCGCGCCTCGTGCTGCCGCAGATCGGACGGCGGACGTACGACTTCTCGGCTTCAAGCCACCTCGACCTGGATGTAGGCCTCCAGAACAGAGCGGCTTACTACAGGACGCTCCGCATAGGGGGCGGCCTCTCCTACGAATTTGTCCCAAGCACGATACGCCGGCACACGTTCACGCCGTTCCGGCTGATTTTTAACCGGCTGCTGACGACGACGCCCGCCTTCGACAGCATCGTGGCGCGCAATCCGTCCCTGTCGCAAAGCCTGCAGGAGCAGTTCATCCCGTCCGCCGGATATTCGTACACGCTCGACAATGCGCCGGTGCGCGCGGAGCGGAGCAAGACCTGGTGGCGGTTCAGCGTCTCGGAAGCCGGCAACCTCGTCGCGGGCGCGCATGCCCTGTTCCGCCGGCGCACGGACGGGCCGGATTCCATCTTCGGAAACCCCTACGCGCAGTTCCTCAAGGCGACGACCGAACTGCGGTACAGCTACTACATCGACCGCAACCAGCGCGTCGCAATGCGTGTCGGCGGCGGCATCGTCTACAGCTACGGCAACTCCCGGACGGCGCCCTACAACGAACGCTTTTTCGTCGGCGGAGCCAACAGCATCCGCGCCTTCACCATACGGAGCATCGGCCCGGGACGCTTCCGCCCGAACCCGGACGACCCCTATGCCTACATCGACCAGAATGGCGACTGGAAACTGGAAGCTAACATCGAATACCGCGGACGCCTCGTCGGCGACCTGGATATCGCCCTTTTCGTCGACGCCGGCAACGTCTGGCTCCTGCGCCAGGATGCGACGCGCCCCGGTGGCACGTTCCGCTGGCGGCATTTCCCGAACGACATCGCCCTCGGAACGGGACTCGGCTTCCGCTACGACATGGATATGCTCGTCCTCCGCCTCGACATCGGCTACGCGCTGCATTTCCCCTACGATACCCGCAACCCGTCAGCCGACAACAAACCGCGAAAATATTTTAACGCCCCCTCCCTCCGCAACGCCCTCGGCTTCCACCTCGCCCTCGGATACCCGTTTTGATTAATTAAAAATTAAAAATTAAAAATTAAAAGTCTGGGGCGGGGCGTGAAGGGCAGGCGTTTTTCAGCCCAGTCCGTCATTCCCGCCCCGCCCCGTCATCAGCGAGGCACGAAGCAATCCGGGGGCCAGGCGGCCGCCTGACAGCCGTCCGGGCTGCACGGCCCGGGCACGGATTGCTTCGCCACGTTCGCAAAGGCGGGTCCCGGCGTTTCAGACAGCTCCCTTAACCTGAGTTCGACCTGAGAATTACAATAAATATCTGAAGATGATATGTAAGGGCGGGCTTGAAACCCGCCCCTACCTGCCCGGAGGGCATTCATCCCAAAATGTCCATTGGC
>JAIRYY010000235.1 GCA_031267485.1 Tannerella sp. | reverse complement strand
GGGGCATTGTGTATTTATAATTTTCTACTTTCTACTTTCCACGGCGGAAGCGTCTAATGGACATGTCGGGATAAAAAGTAAACCATGCTTTGTGCGGTATGGATTCGTGCCATGCAACGTATGAATGATTACCGCCGGGCATGGCAGGATTCTTTCGAACATTTTTACGCCGGAAACATCCGTCAGTTGCTGATTTATTCGCGGAAAATAACTACCTTGCCGCCCGAAATATATTAACGAACAGGGAGGACAACAATGATATCAAGGGACTGGGCATGGGCTTTGCTTGCCAAATACAACCGGGAGCCGTTTCATTTGCGGCATGCGCAGACGGTGGAGGGCGTCATGCGTTATTTTGCGGTGTCGCTGGGCTATGGCGACGATGCTGACTTCTGGGCGACGGTCGGGCTGTTGCACGATCTTGATTTTGAGATGTATCCCGGAGAGCACTGCATTCGCCAGCAGGAAATCATGCGGGAAAACGGACTGGAAGAACGCTTGATCCGGGCAACGGCAAGTCATGGCTACGCCCTGACGGTGGACATCGAACCGGAGCACGAGATGGAAAAAGTCCTTTATGCCGTCGACGAACTGACGGGGCTTATCGGCGCGATTGCGCTCATGAGGCCCTCCAGAAGCGTGGCGGACCTGAAGGTGTCCTCCGTGCGGAAAAAGTACAGGTCGGCGAACTTTGCGGCCGGCTGTTCCCGGGAAGTGATTGAACGCGGCGCCGCCATGCTGGGCTGGGAACTGGATACGCTGATCGGGGAAACCATCCTTGCGATGCGTTCCCTGGAATCGTCCGAAACGGCAGAAAATACAGGATCATCTATTTAAACAGATATACGATGGAACAAATGAACAGACGTGAATTTATCCGGACGGGAGTATCCGGACTGGCAGGGCTTTCGCTTGCCGGAGTGGGAGTTTTAAATGCCGGGTGTACGCTGCCGGCCGGCGAGACGTTCGTTGACAGGGTCAAGCTGGGCGATTCCGGCTTGACGGTTTCCCGCATTGCGATGGGAACAGGGTCGGTTGGAGGAAATAAAAGTTCCAACCAGACCCGCCTGGGGATGGATAACTTTGTGAAACTGGCGCACCATGCTTACGAACGGGGGATCCGTTTCTACGACATGGCCGACTCCTACGGCTCAATGCCGTTTGTGGGCGAGGCCATCCAGCGCCTGCCCCGCAACAGCCTCACGCTGCTTTCCAAGATATGGACCACCGAAAACGGGTCGGAGGGGATAGTGCCCGTCGAACAGGAACTGGACCGTTTCCGGAAAGAAGCCCGTACCGACTATTTCGATATCCTGCTGATGCACTGCATGACGGACGGAAACTGGGCGCAGACACGCACGTATTACATGGACGCCCTTGCGAAAGCGCGGCAGGACGGGATCGTGAAGGCGGTGGGCATTTCGAGCCATCATATCGACGCCCTGAACGAAGCGGCCACGAATCCCTGGGTTGACGTGATTATGGCGCGCATCAATCCTTTCGGTTCCAAAATGGACGGATCGCCGGACGAAGTCAACGCCGTCCTGGAAAAGGCGAAACGGAACGGCAAGGGGATCATTGCCATGAAGGTGTTCGGCGAAGGGACGCACGTCTCCGACGCCGAGCGTGAACAGTCTATCGGGTATGTCGTCCGCGAAACGAACGTGCATTGCATGACGCTGGGGCTGGAATCGGAAAGCCAGATGGACGACGCTGTCGAGCGGGTGATGAAAGCCGTCAGGAACTGAGGAGTTGTCCGGTTCACTCATTTACTCCGGGTTTTATCCATTGAGCATCCATTGCGAATAAGCCGCCCTTTCCAGCTGTTTAGGGATGCCATTTGAAAAGCGCCCGATAGAGAAGCCTTCCCCTCAGTCCTGAAATCATTGACGCTAAGGGATTACAGAAAATCTTCCGGTTCGAACGGACGTCTCCTTGCGTCTCTGCTGTCCATGTGGCTTTGGCCCTGATATATCTGTAATTTGCAAAAATTCATCTGGATTTTATCCAAATCCATCTGCACCGGAGAAAAATCCATCTGGATTTTGAAAGAATCCACCTGGATTCTTGAAAAGTACATCTGGGTTTTAACAGAATCCACCTGTACTCGAAAAGAATCCATCCGGTTTTTTCTTCAGGACACTTGTAGTTGAAAGAAATACGGCTGAAAAATTTCCGCCGCAGGCTGTATTTTGAGAATATACACATATCTTTGTGTCTGAAAATCATAATCCAAAAAAAACAGAGCGCAAAAAAAACAATTATCCCCACTTTAAGCGGAATAATTGTTTTAATTTTGCGCTGGCTTATAAAGGATAAAAGAAATTTGATGATGAGATAAAAAAATCGCGTACACGGTCGCGTATATAAAGATATTGGATTGAAGCGTTAGCTTTTATTCTTGAAACTTGAAACTTCGACAATTTCAAAAGTATGACAAGAGTAAGTAGTCAGCGCTCACGCCTTTTGGCGTGGGCTTACTTATTTGTCATACAGGTAGTCGAAGACCTCAAGTTCAGATTAAGTTAAAGTCCCACGCTTTTTTTAAACTGCTCTGTTTGGGATTTGGGGGCGTAAACAAACTATTTTATGAACAGGAATATTACAAAAATCGGAAGTGTTTTGGTGTGTATGGCTTTTGGATGTCTGTCGTTGAAGGGACAGGAAAAGGCCGCAGTGAAAATGAGTGCAGGTGAGGCTGCACCGGGAAATGAAGTTGATCTCAGAAGCTGGCTGCCCATACTGGCGGACAGCAGCATTACCTACAGTGCAAACGGGACGAAGGTAAAACGAGTATACTATGATGACAACGTTTACGTTGGTGATGCATGGGGGCTTTATGAAGAATACGTTTGGGAAAATAATCAGTGGAGCTTATTGAGAGACAGTGTTTATTTTGGACAAGCCGGTCTTTATTATAATGAGGAATCCGGAAGCTTTACGATTCCTCTGCACGAAGTGTGGTGGATACGCGTGCCCATGCCCGCCCATGCTGCCACAACACGAGATGAGAATAACAGATTGATTTCAGTGACAGGCAAAACGGAGTATTTTAATTTCAGTGTTAATGTGGTATATAACGCGAACGGTAAACCTGTTTCCGTTGAAGAATATATTACAAGCATTACGGATAATGTCGGCGGCCTTTATTATTCCAGCATATATGCATACGATGCCGGTGGAAACCTGACTTTCTTTGAAGACCATCGGTTCACTGTGCCGACTAATCCCAGTTGGGTCTGGTCGGATGAATTTACTGCGCA
>JAIRYY010000178.1 GCA_031267485.1 Tannerella sp. | reverse complement strand
ATTGAAAAAAACACTTACTATTTCAGCAATCATCCTGTTCACACTGGCAGCTACACGGCCTGTGCCTGGATTGCTTCGCTCCGCTCGCAATGACGGGGCGGGAGACGCCGCCCGCTGGTGGCTGGAGGGCGGATTTGGGTATTATATCGAGTATTCATTAAAAAAAATTACACAACAATGAAAAAAACAATTACAATTTCAGCAATCATCCTGCTCGCAACGGCAGGATGCGCGGGAGGAAGCAAACCGTCGGCGGACGACTTCATCACCGTCGACGTCACGGCAAGTTATCCTAAGAAAGAACTGATTCTTCAGGACTTTATGGATGTGGAATACATCCCGCTTGAAACGAAAGACGAATTTATTACCATGGCCTACATTCAATCCATCGGTAAGGACGTCATCGTGGTTAGAAATAGAAACCGTTCTTCCGACGGCGACATATTTTTCTTCGATAAAAACGGTAAAGGCTTGAAAAAGATAAACCGTAAGGGACAGGGCGGCGAAGAATACACGTTTCTTTTATGGGTTGCACTGGATGAAGACAACGGAGAACTGTTTGTCGACGACCATTATATAAGAAAACTGTTTGTGTACGATCTCGACGGGAATTTCAAACGAAACTTCGGTCATAAGGAAGGCGTATACTATGACAAAATATACAATTTCGACCGGGAAAACCTGATTTGTCATGATGGCAACAGAGGTTTTGGAAATGAAGAAAGAAACATATTTTTGATTATATCCAAACAGGACGGGAGTGTGACAAAGGAAATACAAATTCCCTATGAGGAACAGCAATCGACAGTATTGAAATCAATTGACGAAGCGCAGGGCATTGGTTACAGCGCAAGACCCGATAATAATGAATTAATCCCGTATCGCGGCAATTGGATACTTGCAGAACCTTCATCCGATACATTATATCTATTGCAACCCGATTACAGCATCATTCCCTTTATGGCACGAACGCCCTCCATACAATCCATGGATACGAAAGTATTTCTTTTTCCCGGTGTGCTCACCGACCGCTACTATTTCATGCAGACTGTAAAGAAAGAATACGATTTTGCAACGGACAGAGGATTTCAGAAGACCAACCTGATATATGACAGGCAGGAAGAGACCATATTCGAATATGTAGTATATAATGACGATTTTTCCGACAAAAGACCCGTAAACATGGTGGACGAAGTATACATGATGAATAACGAAATCGTATTTATCAAAAAAATGGAAGCCCACGATCTTGTCGAAGCATACGAAAAAGGAGAGCTGAAAGGCCGGCTGAAAGAAATTGCCGCGACATTGGACGAGGAAGATAATCCGGTCATCATGCTGGTAAAACACCGTAAACAACAATAATCTTCAAAATTAAACGAACTATGAAACAGACAAAAAGAAACCGGTTCGTCGTCACGGGATTGCTTTTCCTCGCAATCGCCGCCGGCCTGCAGGCGCAGTGGAAACACGTGCCGAACGACGCAAAAATGCCGGAGCATCCGAGACTGCTGATGCTCGACGGCGAAGAACAGACGATTAAGGCCATTGTCGCTTCCGACCCGGCGAGGGCAAAGGTGCACCGGGCCATTATCGACGAATGTGACCGCATCGCCGGATTGCCCGAACTGGAACGGATTATGACCGGCAAACGGCTGCTCTCCGTTTCGCGCGAAGCCATCCGGCGGATATTCTATCTCTCCTACGCTTACCGCATGACGGCAGAAGCCCGGTACCTCGCAAAGGCGGAAAGGGAAATGCTCGCCCTCGCGGCTTTCGAGGACTGGAACCCATCGCATTTTCTCGACGTCGCCGAAGCAACCATGGCGCTGGCCATCGGATACGACTGGCTCTACAAACACCTGTCCGAAGCCTCGCGCACGACAATAGCCGCGGCCATTCTCGCCAAGGGACTCGACCCGGCGCTCAACGACGCCTACGCCTGGTACCTGACCGCCCCCCACAACTGGAATCAGGTCTGCAATGCCGGCATCACGTTCGGCGCCCTCGCCATCCATGAAAACCTGCCCGAACTGTCCCGAACGTTCGTCGACCGCGCCGTGGAAACCGTCCGGCTGCCCATGAAGGATTACGAACCCGACGGCGCCTATCCCGAAGGATACGGATACTGGGAATACGGGACAACGTTCAATGTCATGCTCCTCAGTGCGCTGGAAAAAATATACGGCACAAGCCTGGGGCTTGACGCGCCGCCCACATTCCTCAAAACGGCCGGTTACCAGCAGAACATGACGGGGCCGTCGTACCTCTGCTACAACTACGCCGACTGCGGACTGGGAGGCAGCCTGAGCCCCGCCATGTTCTGGTTCGCCGCGAAGCGCAACGACCCCAGCCTGCTGTGGAACGAAAAACACTACCTCGAAACACGGCCTGCGCCCGTCCGGGACCGGATACTGCCCGCCCTCATGATATGGGGAAGCGACATCCGGCTCGACAATGTGCCGCCTCCGCAGGAACTGCTCTGGACGGGCGGCGGCGTCACACCCGTAGCCCTCATGCGCACCTCATGGACAGACGGCAACGCCCTCTTTGCCGGCATCAAGGGAGGTACCGCATCCAGCAACCACGCGCACATGGATGCCGGCTCGTTCGTCATCGAGGCCGACGGCGTCCGCTGGGCATCCGACTTCGGCGCGCAGGACTACAACTCGCTCGAGACAAACGGCGTCGACCTCTGGAACCGCGCGCAGAACTCGCAGCGCTGGGAGGTGTTCCGTTACAGCAACCGCGTCCACAACACGCTCACGGTCGACAATCAGCTGCACCGCGTCAAGGGTTTCGCCGGCATCCGCTCGTCGTCCTCCTCGCCCGATTTTATGAACGCGACGGTCGACCTGTCCGAAGTTTTCGAGGGACAGCTGGACGGATGCACCCGCGGAATAGCCATCGTCGACCGCCGGTACGTAGCCGTCAGGGACGAGTTCCGGACGGCGGACAGGGAAACCGCCATACGGTGGACGCTGCTCACCACCGCCGATGCAAAACTCAAAGGCGACAAAACCATCGAACTCCGCAAGGACGGCAAAAAACTGACGGTAGAAATATCCGCGCCAGTAAAAATCACGCTGAAGACATGGCCGACAACGCCCGCCCACAACTACGACGCCCCGAACCCCGGCGCCACGCTCGTCGGCTTCGAAGCCACAATACCCGCCGGCACAAACGTCGCATGGACCGTCCGGTTCATCCCCCAAAGCGCCCGCCGAACATCCGCCGAAATCCCCGAACTCGCACAATGGCCGAATGATAGTGATTAGTGGTTTAGTGATTAGTGATTATACTTCACACGGCATGGCTATGAGCATTGCTTTTCATCGTCATTACGGTCTCCCTCCCCGTCATTGCGAGGAGGAACGACGAAGCAATCCAGGCACAGGCGACAACCTGGATTGCTTCACTTCGTTCGCAATGACG
>JAIRYY010000148.1 GCA_031267485.1 Tannerella sp. | reverse complement strand
ATGATTTTTGTTTTTGCATCGGGTACAGCAGTAGTTTCATACCATACAAGCGTTTCGCGAGGCGTTCGATCAACAAAATGCATGAGGGAAACAAACAGTAAAGCAAAAGATGCAGCAATAGAAAAATACTTCCATATCCTGATATTTTTATCGGCTAAAATGACATTGCGCGTGCAGGATATTCTCCTTTTCAACTGTTCATAATTCTCTTTCTCGTCATAAGGAAGAGGTTTAAAACGTATCCGTTCAATCAGACCGGAATAGTCATTATCATCTATTTTGATGTTGTCCATATACAAAGTCTTTTTTATAGAGATGACAATTTATTGAAAAATTCCGGGTCGAAATCTGATTTTTTTTATAATTCTTTTCATCTATACGCATATAAGGCATATATGAATGAAGTTTCAATAGAATATTCATACTGAAAATACCATATACAGGGTATTGCAGATGTCTTTTTTTGCTTTATCTTTGTGACACAAATAGACAACTTTTTAAGTAACGCACCATATTGAGATTAAAAAAAATAACTTGCAGAACACATGAACAAAGAACAATCTATAATTCTATTAGAAAAAATCGTCCGTGGAGATGAACATGCTTTACGACAGTTATTTGATATGTTCTCCCATAAATTATTTCATTTGGCCTATTCGTATTTGCAGTCACGGGAAGTAGCCGAAGAGGTCGTGTTAGATGTATTTACCGCTATATGGAATAAAAGAAATTCCCTGGCGCACGTGAAAAACATAGAAAGTTACCTGTATATCTCCGCAAAAAATCAGGCGTTGCAATATATTCGCCGCAAACCTATCCCGGATGAAAATCTGTTATCACTCTATGAAATTGAACTTATATCCGAAGATAGCACTCCTGAACACATTTTATTAGGTAAAGAGTACGAATTGATTATTCAGGAGGCCATCGACACGCTACCCCCCAAATGCAAAGAGGTGTTCCGGCTTCATTTGTCCGACAATCTAAAAAACAGGGAGATAGCCAAACTGCTATCCATCAGCGAAAAAACCGTCAGCGACCATTTGACCTTAGCTTATAAACGCATATCGTCATACGTAAAAAAACGATACCGGTAAATTAAACATTTCTCCTGTTACGATTCTGTGCATGGGAAAAAGAACATCTGTATTTTTGCGTTTTTTATGGTTTGTCTTTTTTCGGAACGGATAATTATTCTTACTTTTGGCAGACAGCAAGATGAAAAAAATTAATATACTGACAATCGCATTGCTCGCTTATCTACTTATAATGAGTTATATAGGATGGCCTGGGCGGAACAGCAACTCCAATTACACGGAATATTTTATTGTGATAGGGGTTACGGTGGCCGTCATTTTCTTGTTGCGTTACCTGCGTATCAGGCTACTCAAAATGAAGAATAAACGGAAAGGAGATAAATAATTGTAAAAATGCGGTACGCGAATTTTTATCCGTCTTCAGGATTATATCATGTTTCCCTGCCCTTACTGATGGGTACGCGACTGGATGCCTTGCTCTTTGGCGACGACCGGCAATTGCTGGAGAATGTATGGAATGATGCGGAAGCGGAGCTGGTACGGGTGGAGAAAATGCTGAATCGCTTCGACAGCGAAAGCGAAGTGGCGAAAGTTAATGCCGCCATGCAGTTCTCGTCCGTCCGGTTGTCGGATGAGTTATGGACGATTCTGCTCGATTGCCGGAAGTATCATGAGTTGACGGATGGTTATTTTGACATCACGACGTCCGATTTCGGGAAGATTGTTTTCCTGGAAGAGTCGCATAACATTCTGGCGGACAAATATGGCCTGACGCTGGATTTCGGCGGATATGCCAAAGGTTACGCATTGAAATGCATTCGCAAACGTCTTGCCGCCGCAGGTATCGGACGGGCGCTGGTTAATTTCGGGAATAGCGCCGTACTGGCTTTGGGAACGCATCCCTTTGGCGACAGCTGGCCGGTCTGCATTGAAGACCCGTACAGCAGGACGGCGGCGGCGAGGATCGAACTTTGCAATACGTCCATGTCGGTGTCGGGGAATACGCCGTCGAATCCGCAGCATATTGTGAATACGAAAACAGCCGCGGTTGTTCAGGGCGATGTGATGGTCGCCGT
Source organism: Tannerella sp. (assembly GCA_031267485.1). Taxonomy (GTDB): domain Bacteria; phylum Bacteroidota; class Bacteroidia; order Bacteroidales; family Tannerellaceae; genus Tannerella. Next base: position 9,959 of record JAIRYY010000148.1, on the reverse strand, counting down.
AGTTTCCGACGATCCGGTCGACGCGGAAGCGCTGACAACCGCATGGGTCGCGTCCGGTGAAGAACGGAAGCCGGCCTGGATGGAAAGGTTTAACTTGAAAAATACATATAAAATAAGATGACAAGAGATTTTGATTTTGGAAGTTTTAATCGCCGGGATTTCTTTAAAACACTGGGAAGCGGCAGTCTGATTGCCATGTTCCCCTGGTTGCAGTCATGCACGGAAGAGGCGGTAGCTGCCGTTTCGGGCGAGAAGATACGCCTTGGCCTTATCGGTACCGGTTCGCGGGGCATGTATCATTTGAATAATCTGCTTCAAATACCGCAGGCGGAGATCGTCGCCTTATGTGATGATTACGAACCGCATCTGCAGCAGGCGGCCGCCTTATTCCCCAAAGCCAAACTGTATGATAATTATTGCCGGCTGCTTGAGAATAAGGATATACAGGCCGTTCTGATCGTTACGCCGCTGAATGAGCACGAACAGATGACGATTGACGCGTTTTCCGCCGGGAAGCACGTGTTCTGCGAGAAGTCGATGGCATTGACCCTCGAAGGCTGCCGCAGGATCCACGACGCCTACCGGAAATCGGGCAAAGTGCTGTATATCGGCCAGCAGCGGCTGTTCGACCCGAAGTACATACGCGCAATGGAACTGATACACAGTGGACTGATCGGAACCATAACCGGCATGCGGGCTTACTGGTACCGCAACAATGACTGGCGCCGTCCGGTACCCTCGCCCGAACTGGAACGCAGAATCAACTGGCGCCTTTACCGCGCTTCGTCTGCCGGATTGGTAACGGAGCTTGCCGCGCATCAGCTGCAGGTCGGAGACTGGGCGTTAGGCGCGCGTCCGGAGAGTGTCATGGGGTACGGCGACCTTGTATACTGGAACGACGGACGGGAGGTGTATGACAACATCAGCCTGATATACCGTTATCCCAACGGGATCAAAATGTCGTACGAATCGATTATTTCAAATAAATTTCTGGGTCTCGAAGAACTGATTCTCGGAGACAGGGGAACCATGGAACTGGAGAAGGGACGGTATTTCTTTGAGGAAGCGAAACCTGCGCCCGGCATCCTCCAGCTGATAAACCAGATAGAACACAAGGTTTTCGATAACGTATCGTTTGCAGGTCCGAGCTGGGTTCCGGAAACGGCGTCTATCAGCAAGGGGTATTATGTCGTCGAAAACGTCAGTACAACGAGCGGAGCATCGTCGGTCGGCGCTGCCGGCGACGGCTCGGCAGAACTGATTACCGCATTCTGCCATTCGGCGATCACCGGCCAACTGAACGACACGCTGGCGGAAGAAGCCTACTATTCGTCGGTATACGCACTGCTCGGCCTGAAAGCCATGGAAGAAAAACGGATTGTGGATTTCCCCGAAGAACTGAGAATATAGATGATGTACAACCCATTATGAAATAAAATAAAATAAAGAAATGAAAGATCTCAACATATCAGCCAAACGCCAGAAAGCGGAATTGAAATGGATTGCAGGATGTTTCGGCGCCGCATTCCTGCTGAACGTCATATCCATCATTGCCTATAAAACTTCATGGTCGGAAGTCTTCACCCAGTTACTGTGGGTGCTTATCATCACTTTCGCCCTGTATGCGGCAACGATTGGGCTGAGAATTATCCTGCACATCGTACGGCGTTTGCTTTAGACGATTTCCGTATATATAATAATGTACCTGTATGGCCGGGCTTTATGTGCATGTTCCCTTTTGCGCAAAACGTTGCATTTACTGTGATTTTTATTCCGGCACGAATATGGCATACAAAGACGGCTACCTGTCGGCGTTGATACATGAAATGGAAATGCGGCGCGATTATTTGCGCGGCGAGCAAATAAATACCGTTTATTTCGGCGGGGGAACGCCTTCGCGGCTGAACGTTTGCGATTTTGAACGCGTGTTCGACGCCGTCTATCGCCTGTTCTCTCTCGCGCGGAAGCCGGAAATCACGATTGAAGTTAATCCCGACGACCTGTCGGACGAATACGTTTTATCCCTGACAAAAATGCCCTTTAACCGTATCAGCGTCGGCGTACAGAGTTTCAGCGATGAAGATCTCCGGCTGCTGAACCGCCGGCATACGGCTGCGGAAGCGGTGAATGCGATTCATCGCTGCAAAGACGCCGGCTATGACAACATAAGCATTGACCTGATGTATGGCCTGCCCGGACAGACGGTCGACGGATGGGCGGATAATATCGGAAAAGCCGTAGCGCTCGACATCCCCCACATATCGGCCTATAACCTTACATACGAAGAAGGAACGCTCATTGACGGAAAAAGAAAACGGGGCGAGATACAACCGGCAGAAGACGAGCTGTGCGAATCGTTCTTTTATCTGCTCACAGACAGGCTGGCCGATGCGGATTTCATCCACTACGAAATCTCCAATTTTGCCAAACGCAGCCCGTCGTATCCCGACGGCCGGATATCGGTTCACAATTCTTCGTACTGGAACGGTACGCATTATATGGGGATAGGCCCGTCAGCCCATTCCTGCGACGGAGACACCCGTTCCTGGAATGTATCATCCGTAACGGAATATGTCGACGCCATAAACGAAAAGGCCGAAATCCCCCATGAAATGGAATATCTGGATGAGCGCACGAAGTACAATGATTTTGTGATAACCCGTCTGCGGACGATACGGGGCATCTCGCTGGACGAGCTGAGAACGGCGTTCGGAGAAGAACGCGAACGTCACTTTTTGAAGAAATCGGAGCCGTTTATTTCTTCAAAAAAGTTAAAAGTTGAGGGTGAGAATGTTAAAGTTACACGTGATGGATTTTTTATCTCCGATTCGATTATGCGCGAATTAATAGTATTATAGAGGGTTTTTAGTACGAAACCATGATTTCACAGGACAAAACGCAGGATTTTTTGTATATCTTTATTTTGCCATTAAAAAAAAAGCCTTTATATTTGCCTCGCTAAAATAGAAAGGAACGTGCCAAATTTATATATAATATCCGGTTGCAACGGTGCAGGTAAAACGACTGCTTCCTATGCTATATTACCGGAAATGTTGAACTGCAGGGAATTTGTAAATTCGGACGAGATAGCAAAAGGCCTGTCTCCGTTTAATGCCAGTACGATGGCAGTCGCAGTTGAAGCGAGCAGAATTATGTATAAGCGAATCAGGGAGCTGATCGAAATGGCAGAGACTTTTGCGTTGGAGACAACTTTGGCGAGCCGGTCAATCGCCAATCTGGTCAAAAATGCGCAGTCAAAGGGTTATTCCGTCACCTTATTGTATTTTTGGCTGAACACACCGGACCTCGCTGTTGAGCGTGTAAAAAACAGGGTAGCAGCAGGCGGGCATGATGTAAATGAACTGACGGTACGTCGCCGTTATCGTTCGGGTATCTTGAATTTGTTCGATTTATACATGCCTATATGTGATTATTGGATGATTACCGACAATTCTCTGTCGCCTATGGAAGTAATAGCCAAAGGCGTCAGGAATGGAGAAAGAGATATATATAATGCAGTTATTTATGATAAATTGAAAAACTATGAATGAGCGTGAACTTCGTAAATTTGAAGAGATTGTTGTGAAAGGTGCGCATTTGGCATTCCAACGTTTGGTCAAGGAGCGTAAAAAATCCGATGGCGAACTTGTATTTGCCCGTAACGGACGTGTTTTTAAAGTGAAAGCTTCCGAATTGGAATAAATAAACATATATAGCGCAATACAAGGGGGTATCTTTTTTTAAGGATATGCCCTTTTTTTACGGATTTATTTTGTATTGCGTTTGGCGTGCATTATCTTTGTCCCCATTAAACTTTAAACTTTATATTTTATGTTGAAGGAAATATTGGTAGTATCGGGTAAGCCCGGATTATATAAATTGGTATCTAAAGGAAATAATTTATTGATAATCGAATCGCTGATTGACAAAAAACGCAGTCCTGCATATCCGAGAGATAAAGTTATTTCTCTGGGAGATATATCCATCTATACGGATGAGGAAGAAGCGCCGGTCGGCAAAATCCTTACCGCTATAAAAGAAAAAGAGAATGGAGGGAAAGTTTCCATAGACATCATTAAGGCGCAACCGGATGATCTGCGCGCATATTTTGCGGAAGTATTGCCGAACTTTGACCGGGAACGCGTTTATCCGAGTGATATAAAGAAAGTCCTGAAATGGTATGAACTTCTTATATCGAATGGGATAACGGAATTTTTGAAAAAGAAGGAAGATAAAACGGCCGATGAAGAAGTAAGCACGGAAAACAGTCCCACCAATGCTAATGAGGATAAGGCTGACGCAAAACCGGTCGCGAAAGCGGAATCCTCGACTCAGACGGCAACGGTAACCAAACGGAAAGCCGCTCCGAAATCAATGACAGCAGCAAAAGCCCCGAAAACGAAGTCCACAACACCCAAAACTTCAACGCCTAAAAGGAGTGTTGTCGGCGCCAAACGCGGAGGGTAAGCCGCTTGACATGGCCTGTTAAAAACCGAAATCATCAATTGAGACCTCTTTTACCTCTTCTTCTTTCGGCAGTTCCGCTGTTTTGTGGACAGGATTGGAGATGACAACGATTGCCCGTCCGGGACGACGCACGGGGCAGATGGATTCGCATCCGCCGCAGCCGATGCACAGTTCCGATTCGACTTTGGGTATCGTAAGCGTTCCCTTATACGGCACCATGTGAACGGCCTGCGAGGGGCAGTGCTCCGAACAGGCGCCGCAATCGTTTTCTTCCGTGTATACGATGCACAGATTCTGATAAAAATTGGCTATGCCCACCTGGGTCGTCTTTTTTTCTTCCGCCGTTATCGGCCTGATAGCATGTGTCGGGCATACCTCCGAACAGACAACGCAACTATAATTGCAGTAACTGTTTTCGTACGACATATAGGGTTTCAGCATATACCCCAGACCATATTTCAGTCCCGCCGGATGAAGCACGTGCGACGGGCATTGTACGACACACAAATGACAGCCGGTACATAAGTCTTTGAATCGCTCGATATTTAAGGAACCCGGAGGCGTTACGGGGGCGGAGCTTTCGCCGATGTCTTCCCTGTCGCCTTTGGCAAGGGCCAGCAGCGGGACCGAACCGGCCAGCGCGGCGCCTGTTGCAATAAATGAGCGGCGACTTTCCGAAACGGCTTCGTGAGACGGATTCTCCGGCGCGGAACTTTTGGCGACATTCGGGCTTTCCCCCGCCCTGCCTTCCTTCTTCCCGGGCAAAACCGGAGCAAAAACGTATTTCAGACTGTCCCGGTTACATGCGGAGGTGCAATTGAAGCAGGTTACGCAACGCGACGCGTCCACCGTCATATTTTTTGCATCAATAGCCTCCGCCTTGCACGTTCTTTCGCACGACGTACATTTATTGCATTTGCTCCCGTCGAATGTGATGCGGAACAGCGAATGGCGGGAAACAAGGCTTAACAGCGCCCCCACGGGACAAAGCGTATTGCAGAACAGCCGTCCTCTGAAATATACCATGACGGCGAATACGGCGAAAGCGACGGTAGCCGAGACAAGCGCGGCGGAAGATATGCGCAGGGTGACGTTGTATAATGTGTAGATGCCTTTCGAAGAAAGCAGTCCGGCCAAAAGATTGTTTATCCAAACGGCGACGGGGCGGAAGATATTCGTGGCTATACGTCCGAAATTGCTGTACGGGTCAAGCAGCAGACACAATTCCGTCATCCCGGCGACAGCCAGCGCGGCCGTTATGCCCAGAATGACGTAACGCAACACGTTGGACGGCCGGTGATAATGAAAGCGCATTCGGCCCTTTCTCTTTTTCTTCCCGATGCAGGACGCGCGGTTGAACAGATCCTGCAGGATACCTGCCGGACAGATAACCGAACAGTAAATGCGCCCGAAAAGCAGCGTCAACACGAAATACACGACAAGCGCTGCCGCAGCGCCCGTTAAAATTGCCGGTAACAGCTGTATTTGCAGCAGTCCGCTCAGCGCATCCGGAAGCAGGTCCGTGAAATCCACAAAAAATAACAGGACAGGTATGAATATAACAACTGCAAGTATTACTCTTAATACTTTCAGGATGTTTATTGTTTTCTTTTTCATTGATATGATACGGCCTTTGCGCTGTGATCGCCCCTCATCCGCCGTTTTAGATTTTTATTCGCTTGATGGTTATATTGTCCAGATTGGTAGTACCCAGTTTAAGGGTCTGCCCTATTCCTATATGTCCGACGGCTTCCAGGTTAAGTTTTTTAACCTGATTGAAAAATTGCAGCGCCGCCGTGTCAATAGCCACCATGTCCGTGGATGCAAGCAGAGTCTTCGCTGTTCTCACATCCGCTTCACTTTTCCCCTGCGGACCGTTCTGGAACATCATGCGGTAGGAATCGACAATGTTCAGTACGGGCTTTTTGTTCCACGTGCAGATATCCGCGATGCACTGCTGCAGGTCGTTGGAATGGAAATAACGGCGATCCCACACGATCCCCATAAAGTTCTTCATTGCACAGGACAGTTTCGCGCCTCCGTGATTTTTAAGTACGGGGACGTTTATCCACGCATCCGCCTCGACAAGCGAATCGTGTATTTTTACGGATTTGAGGCTTACCGCATTTGGCAGCGCGACCTCTTTTGAATAATATTTCTCATCATTACCGGGGACAACGATTCCCCCGGCCGCTTTCACGGCAGTTTCAATTCCGCTTGACGCGTAGCATTTCCTCCAGTCGTCGCACGTATGGTCGAACACGGTGACTTTGGATGCGCCGGCGTCGAGACACTTCCTCACCAGCGCCCCGATGAGTTTGGGATTCGTGTTACCTGCAAGTTCGGGCGTGCGATCCCATCCGATATTTGGTTTGATGACTATTTTCTGTCCTTTCTTCACAAAGTTGCCGATACCTCCGAGGGCTTCCAGCGCCTTGTCCAGCATGGCTTCCGGCTCTCCGCCCATTACCGCGACCAGGTCCGGAGCTTTTTCCACGGCAATCGTATTGGTATTCAATGCCGCCTGCAAACTGTCAAACTTAAGCGACGCTGCCGCGCCGGCGCCCATTACTGCACTAACCTTTAAAAAATCTCTACGTTTCATAGTTAATATTGTTTTTGATGTGCAAATATAGAATCCCCCGTCAAATAACAGCCGCATGCTTAGGTTAAAAAAGAAAAATATATTGCGCAAAAAGAAAAGGGTCAAGTATAAAGCGAAAAATGTTTAATCAAAGCGAATAAAATCAGGGGGTAACGGTTCTGACGCCGATAAGCCTGTCGTAGCGGGCGCCGAACGGGCGATAATAGACGGCTATCGTGTATTCATTTTCCGTCTCGAAAAAGTTACCCTCCGTCCCGGCCAGGCGCGGTTTGGCCGTTCCCTCTTCCACGAACGCGTACTGATAATTATACAGTCCCTGCTTCAGCATGACCGCCTTTTCGTATGCGCCGGTCTCCGCATTATATTCCATCCGGTTTTGCCCGCCCGTCAGATAATGAAACAGATTGCCTGCAATATAAACGTCTCCTCCGGGTATCGGGTCGGACGCCAGCGAGAAATGCACGACACAGTAATCCGCCTCGGTATCAGGGTCGCGACACTCGCTGCAGTGGATAAAAAAACGTCCGTTCTGGTCCTGGTCGTACAGGTAAGTGTTTCCGCCGCGCTTTTGCTCCCGGTACAGTGTCACATGATAGTACGGATTGTAAAAGCCGGTACTTTCCACGCCCATGCCGTTGTAGCGATGCGTCAGGAACTCAATGCGCCGGTATTCATTGCCGGCCTCGAATATCAAATCCCGGTTGTGCCGGTATTGAATCTGCCTGCCGACGAGGGCCGACGGCTGCATGACCGTGCGCATGTCATTGCGGTTCGTGTTCTGATAAACAAATATTTTAAGGTCGCGCTGCGGATAAGCGATGTTTATATTTGTCTGATTGATGGTGAAATCGACCTGCTGGTGCGCCTTATTGAAGTCAATATCGGTATTTCCGCTTATGGAGGCATCTATTGCAATCAGCGGCTCCACGACGGAGAAACACGCCGTGAAAAGGACATTATCCATATCATCTTCGTCATAAAACCGGACGGCATAATTGCCGGAAACGAGAAGCCGCATTTCTTCATTGGGGAAAAACACCCGATAGTTTGTGTAGTGGGTCATCGTATTCATCGAATTGGCAAAATCTTCTATCGTCACACGCTGAAACCCGCTCATATACTCGATGGGCAACAGCGTCGATTCCTTCCAGTCCGCATCACAGTGAATAACGGAGTACACAAACCGTCCGCCCGAATGGTGCAGGGCGTCAAACGTTATCTTAATGCGCCTCTCCCCGCCCATTTCGATATAGGGTTCGGACATGGGTTCGTCGTCCACTTTTACTTCCAGGCTTTTTATATCGTCGCGGAATATCTCCGTACGACAGGTTTTCTGCGCTCCCGCAAACCCGCCGGGAGGGAAAAACAGCGCCGCGGCAACAACGGCATATCTAACATCCATATACATAATAAATAAAGTTTTATTTGATGCAAATCATGATTTACGCCTGCAAACGTAAATGAAAAAATCCGGTTATGCAAAGTTAATGGAAAATTGACAGCCCATCCCGTTCATATCCTAATTTATCAATATTTAACATGCTGCCGGTGCAGCGTTTTTAAAAATAATGCATCTTATCAGTTGTAAAATGTTTTTATTATTAATACAAATTTAAAATTATGCATTATGAAAAAAGAATCTAATCTGAAACTTTTTACGGTATCTTTAGTGATGCTGGGATGTTCCATTGGTTTTGCCTCCTGCAGTAAGGATGATGACAAGACAAAAGAGCCGACTTCGGACGCGGTTTATGGCGAGTATGCGGGTAAAATGTATGTTACCGCAATAAGCCCGCAAATGGCTGCGGCAGCGGACGATCCGCAGACTTCGGGTCTTGACATTAACGCGACCGTAAAAAGCGACACCGTGTTTTTTGAAGATTTCCCGGTACAAATGATTGTAGCGTCAATGGTTCCCGCAGAAATGCTGGATGCAATTATGGGCGCGATCGGTAAAGTTCAGTATAAGATCGGATACAAGGCCGCCCTGAACGAAACGAAAGACGGCTTTGTTCTGGAGGCCGATCCCAAGCCGCTCGAACTGACGATTCCATTGAGTGCGACAGAAATACAGTTCGTGAAAGTGACTGTTTCGGCAACAGATAAGGGCGATTATTCCGTTGGGAATAAAAATCTGAAATTCAGCATCAAGGCGAATAGCGTAACCGTTAATGAGACGCCACTGCCAGGATTCAGCGAACTCCCGTTCAGTTTTGACCTGAACAAAAAGTAAGCTCTGTCCGTAAAATTTAGCGCCTGAGAAAAAGGGCAGGATTGACCGCCAACGGTTGATCCTGCCCTTTATTTTTTGGTTAATTCTTTTTTTGAGGCGCTATTGAATGTTTTGCCGAAACAGGGCGACGTACACAGCAGTAAACCTCCGGCCAACCCCGTCATGACGTACGAACCTCGCCTTTTCGGCCTGTCCCGATGACATTACAGCAAAGCGCACACGACGTCCGAGGAACGAAGCAATCCAGGCACAGGCGACGACCCGGATTGCTTCCTTCGTCGCTGGTGACGGGAGAAATATCATGCGCAAAAATATCCCGCGTGAAGTATATTATGTTCTAATGGACATTTTGGGATAATTGGACTGCATCGATTTTCATATATTTTTTTTCTTCATTTTGTGTATATATTTCAACTATTTCATTTATCTTTGCGCCGTTAAAATATCAAGGTTATTTACATAAGTAGTAGCCATAAATTATATTAGAATATTTTGTATCTTTGCATTCATTATGGGACGAGTAAACACACCAGTTTTGACAGAAGAGCAGCAAAAAGCGTTATCAGAGGGATTCCGGGAAGGCAAAAGCCATTGTTTTCGCATGCGTTGCCGGTGCATTCTGCTTAAATCGGAGGGCCGAACCTCCAAAGAGGT
>JAIRYY010000019.1 GCA_031267485.1 Tannerella sp. | reverse complement strand
GGAGTAACGATACTCTCCGACCTGCTCGACGCGCAAAACCTTCTCCAACAGTCCCGCGACCAGCACACCGAAGCGGCAACGGAGTATTTTATGAAGTTGGCGGAGTACCGGCAGATGACGGGGGAATGAAACGGCTGAAACGATTTGTTTTCCTGTATGTGCTGATAGCGGTGAGTCTGTTCAGGGCAAACGCGAAAATTCCCGTCTCTTTCGGGTTAAAAATGGAGGCTAACGTACACGAATTTTGGCTGTACGATTTAGACTGTTTCGAAAGTCGCAAGGGAGTTGCGCCAAGTCTGGGCTTTTTTCTGAAGACGGGTTTGAACGATGCACTTGCCATTCAGACGGAACTGTCGCTTTTCTGCCGGAATACAGGGGTGAAAATCTGCGGACGGGACGATTATTTCCGGCAACGGGGTCTGTGCATCCCGGTCTATCTGGTCAGGAATGAATATATCGACAACAGTATCTGGTATTTCGGGATTGGCCCTTACGTCCAAATCGGATTTGACGCGCACATGAAAGAGGCGGCGGAAGCCCCGTACGGCAACGTCTCTGTGAATCGCTTAGATTGCGGCATCGGTGCGATACTGGGATGCGAATTTCACAGCGGCATACAGTTTAATGCCGCTCTGCAACTCGGAATCAGAGAGCAGTTGCAAATCCCCGGAAAGGAACCTGCGGCTATGAATAAAACCGTCATGGTGGGAATCGGTTATCGTTTTTAGCCGCTTTTTCGTGTGCGCGCCAATATGATGCAGGCGGGGAGAAAATCAAATCAGGGTTGTTCGTTTGCTGTAAGTATCCGTCACAGCGTTCCGTTATCCCGGTGGCCGGGGAAATCCGGGCGGGCGGATTCGAATGCGTCGGGAGATGCGTGAAAGTCCGATTGCGACAGAGATGTAAGAAAACATAACCGTGCGCGCCTTTTAATATTATCATGTCTTTATTAACAGCTGTTACTGCCGGCTATCAGCCCCTGGTAAGAGTCCGTTTTACTTTGCGGCATAATACGGTATGAATATAACCGGAAAACCTGAATGTATGAACAGAAACCGGTATTGCTGTCCGTAATACCTGCGTCTTCGCGGGCATCCTTATCCATATCTCCGGGAATGGCGTCAAATCCGGTTCGGACAGTTATTTTCCGAATCTGACGGTTACCGGCGCTGCTCCTTCCGACAGGGGATACGTGATACGCGTCATGTTTACGCGTCCCGCGACGGCAGGCGACAACATCAAATTTCCGGGTACGCTGCCCGGCGGCCGGGCTTTGACGTCCGGCAGCACGGAGTATGTTCGCGTGCTCAATATTCCCGCCGGCCGTCTGTTCAGGAATCCTTCGGAGAAACTTCTTTTCGCCGGATGGACGGGAAACGACGGACGGAGGAGCTGTCGAAACCCCGGCGCAGCTCCCGCCGGACATGCCGTATGCGGACGACGTTCTGCCGGTGGCTGACGCGGATATTGACCCGCACGCCGCGCCGGCGCCTGCGCATGCCTGGCTTGCCGGCGCTTGCGTGCCGGGCTTGCCAACGCTTGCGTGCCTGGCCTGCCAGCGCCTGCGTGCCGGACGCAGCAGCGTTGCTGTGCCGGACGCAGGGAGGGCGACAGCAGGGAGACGCCGAGCCGGGGCGTTTATGCAGTCGTTGCCGGCAACGACCGGTACAGGGTGATTATCGACTGACCGGATTCATTTTGCGGGTCATGCGAACAGGTTTGTGGACGCGGGATGCCATTTCGTGGAAAAACGGCTTCTTCGCATGCGGGATTGCGGCGCGGATATGTTATCTTTGCAAATCAAAATCAAAACGTCATGAAACGAAACAGAATAATACGGTATGCCGTCGGAACGGCGCTTTGCCTGATGTGGCCGGCCGCCGGCGGGATAGCGGCGGGTGCGGCGGAGGATAAATCAATTCGCTCGGAATACAGCTACCGAAGATACACTATTGCCGACGGCTTGCCGGATTTGATAACGGCATCGGTTTTCCAGGACAGCCGGGGATATATCTGGGCAGGTACGATGCGGGGATTTGCCCGTTTTGACGGATTACGCTTCAAGGAGTTTGACTCGAAAGGACTCTCGATTGTGGGATTCGCCGAGCGCGATAGCGTCGTTATGGCTATTGGGCTTCTTTCATCATTCTGCGTCGGAAAGGATGACTCGGTAACTCAGGTCAAAATGGTTCAATCCGTAGCCGACTCGTATCAATGGCACAATTCCAAAACATTACCCGCCGGATACGGGCTTTATAATACCGGGGGCAAAAAATCACTGTACGCGATTGCCGATACGGGTCTGGTGAAAGTCTGGGAACACGAATTGCTGGACAGTATCTGGGCAGCCGGCAATCTCTACTGGGACAGGTCGAACAGCCGGTTCATTATTCCCCGCGGCGAGGATGGCGTGTATTTCGTCAATGAGGACGGAACGGTCGACAGGCATTTCGATGTAAAGAATATTACAAATTTCATTCCTTACGGGAACAGCCTTCGGGCGGTTGGCTATGACGGTCTGTACGAATACCGCGACGGCGAACTGAAAAACGTATTCGAGTATCCGTTTTTTAACGGCGAATCCCAGGATATTCAACTTTTGGAAGATTCGGAACATCGTCTGCTTATCCGTACTCCTTCCCGTCTGTACAGGTATGGAGACGGGACGTTGGAGGTTGTCGTCAACAACCTGCTTCCGGCGTACGATATGATGGTTGACAACGAAGGCAATATATGGATAGCGGCGGCAAACGGTCTGTCCAACTATTACAAACTGAATTTCAAAAACCACACCCTGCTGCCGGAAGGGAGCGTGACGCAGTCTCTCGTGATAGATAAACGGGATAGACTATGGCTTCCTGCCAACGACGGGCGGATTTTCCGTCTGGAGAACGGGACGGAAAAAGCGGTGAAGTATCCCGCATCACCGGCAGGATTTTCTTTTTTTGAGATAGGCTCAATAGCGCACAACAATCTGCTGTATATCTCCGGAGGCGGCGGCATACTGCGGTATGATTGCGACAAGGACGATTTTAAATGGCTGCAAAAATTGCCGCCTGTACAGTTTGAGTATATCTCGGTTTTACCTGCCGGGAATCTTCTGGTCGCTGGAAATACTAATGGAGCGTTGATATGCGACACCACAGGCGACGTAAAACGAATCTATGAAACGGATGAATTGAAGCAAATGATGCTGACTTCCTTCGTGGACAAACAGGGAAACATCCTGCTTGGCGGCGTGAAAGGCATTACGGCAATTAATGGCGACAGCATTCGCTTTATCTTTGACGAAAGACTGGAAATATGCGCATATATGACTTACGACAGGGACGGCAAACTGTGGTTGATATGCCGTAACAGACTGCTGTCGATGGAAAATGACAGTGTCAGAGTTGAACATACTTTCCCGAAGAACCTGTGCAACCTCCATATTACCCGCGACGGCGTCATGATTGTCGTTACGAACGATGAACTTTACCTGTCGCCCGACACGCGGC
>JAIRYY010000304.1 GCA_031267485.1 Tannerella sp. | reverse complement strand
ACGACTTCGCACGAGGGAAAGACGGCCTTTATCCCGTTCTCCGCCGCTTTCCCTATTTCGCCGGAACTGAGACAGCCTTTGAAAGAATCTACCGCGACAACTATTTTTTTCAATTTCATAGTACCGTATTTTATTTGCCGTGCAAATGTATGCTGAATATTGCTTATTTCCTGTTTCTTAACAATATTTTATATTGTAATACAGCCAAATCGCCTATCTTTGCAGCCATTCGATAATCAAAAAAAAATATCATGATGAGAAAAACTTTGCTGTTCTGCTTTTCTGTAACCGTCGCAAGCGGATGGATGAATGCCCAGGAATGGAGCAGGGAGGATTCGCTGTGGCTCAGAAATGTGATTGAAAGCAACGAAGAAATCCAAATAAACGAGGAGACAAAAAAGGCGATAGAAGAGGGGCGGCTGATTATGCCGTCGTGGATGAGGGATGCGGAGAACCGGGTGAACAAAGTTGACATCTTGAAGGACTTCAACGACTCCGGAAAGATGGATTCCGTCCGGTTTCAAAGCATCGACCCCTACTCCATGCCCCCTGCCGTTTTCGCGCTCTACGTGCTGTACATGAACAAGATTGATTCAATCAACGCGAGCATGACCTGCATGCTCACGGCCGAGGAACAGAAGAATATTGAATCGTTCCTGCCTCCCGAAGCCCGGAGGGGCGTTTTCGTGTCGGGCACGACCGGAGGCATCGGCGGGTTGAATTTCAATCACCTTTTAAGCATGGCCTTCAGTCCGTCATACAGGAGACTTGCGCACAACTCGAAACATGCCACCGCATACAAAAATTATTACGACGCGGGAGTGGCGCCCGCAAGGGGGTTTACGGAACGCGAACGCCGGATGATACGCCAGGATCTGATGAATTTCAAGGTGTCAAAAGACGTGTCGGTCGGCGTGAAAACTCACGGCATCGACGAGTGAAACCGGACAGCCGGCATTTATCCGGCGCGGCGACGGCGAAAAAAACACAGTCACAGTCATCGCCATATAACTTTTTTTTCATACTTTTGCGGCTCAATTTAACGCAAATTATATACAAAACGATGAACATATCTTACAATTGGCTGAAAGATTATCTGTCATCCGGCATGAATCCCGGCGAAGTGGCGGCGGCGCTCACATCAATAGGCCTGGAAACAGGCGCGGTAGAAGAATTTCAGACGGTCAGGGGCGGCCTTGAGGGACTGGTCGTGGGCGAGGTGCTGACCTGCGCGGAGCATCCCGATTCCGACCACCTGCACCTCACAACCGTCAATACCGGCGACGGCGGCGAACCGCTGCACATCGTCTGCGGCGCTCCGAACGTGGCCGCCGGACAGAAAGTGATTGTGGCTACCGTCGGGACTACCCTGTACGACGGCGACAGGGAGTTTAAAATCAAAAAAAGCAAGATACGCGGACAGGAATCATACGGCATGATTTGCGCCGAAGACGAGATTGGTCTCGGCACGGACCATTCCGGCATCATCGTGCTCCCGGACAGCGCGCGCGCCGGCATGACCGCAAAGGAATATTACGGGATAGAAAACGACTATATCCTCGAAACGGACATCACGCCCAACCGCGTGGACGGCACGTCGCACGTCGGCGTGGCGCGCGACCTGGCGGCATACCTCAGGCAGGCGGGCGAACGCTATGAATTTAAACAGCCACCGGTCGACGCGTTCCGGGTCGACGACCCGTCGCCGGCCATTTCCGTGGAAGTCAGAAACGCCGAAGCCTGCATCCGCTATTCGGGCGTGACCGTCAGGGGCGTCACGGTCGGGGAAAGCCCGGAATGGATGAAAAGACGGCTGACCGCTATCGGGCTGCGCCCGATAAACAACGTGGTCGACATCACCAATTACGTCCTGCACGAGCTGGGACAGCCGCTGCACGCTTTCGACGCGGAAAAAATAAAAGGCGGCAAAGTCATCGTCGATACCGTGCCGGAGGGGACGAAATTCATCACGCTCGACGGCGTCGAACGGACACTGACCGGCCGCGACCTGATGATATGCGACGCCGGCGGGCCGATGTGTATCGGCGGCGTCTTCGGCGGCCTCGATTCCGGCGTCACGGAAAGCACGAAAGACGTCTTTCTCGAATCCGCATGTTTCAACCCGGCATGGATACGCAAGACGGCGCGACGCTTCGGCCTCGGCACCGACGCCTCATTCCGCTTCGAACGCGGGCTTGACCCCAACCGGACGGTCTACGCGCTCAAACGCGCCGCGCTGCTGGTACGCGAACTCGCCGGAGGCCAAATCACCGGCGACATCCAGGACGCCTATCCCGAAAAAATGGAACCGTTCGACGTGAACGTCGCTTACAGCAAAATAAACACGCTCACCGGCAAGGCAATCCCCGCGGACACCGTAAAAAGCATCCTGTCGTCGCTGGAAATCGAAATCGCGTCGGAAACGCCGGAGGGACTGTCCCTGCGCGTCCCGGCGTACCGGTACGACGTGCGGCGCGACGTGGACGTCATCGAAGACATCCTGCGCATTTACGGATACAACAACATCGAATTTAGCGACCATATCCGCTCGACGCTGAGCTATCAGACGCCGACCGACAAAAGCTACCGGCTGGAAAATCTCATTTCCGAACAGCTGTGCGGCGCCGGCTTCAGCGAGATATTAAACAATTCGCTGACGCGCTCAGCCTATTACGATAATCTCCCCGCCTTCCCGGCGGCAAACTGCGTGACGCTCGAAAATCCCCTGAGCGCAGACCTGAACGCGATGCGCCAGACCCTGCTTTTCGGCGGGCTTCAAAGCGTGGAGTTCAACATAAAACACAGGAACAGGAACATCCGCTTCTTTGAATTTGGAAACTGCTACACACGCAACGATGACCTCCGGAAAGACGGCGAAGCCCTCTCGGCATACCGGGAAGAATACCGCCTCGGACTGTGGATATCCGGCAACCGCGTCGAAAACAGCTGGGCGCATCCGGACGAAAAATCATCGGTGTACGAACTGAAAGCGCACGTCGAAAACATCCTGCGGCGGCTGGGTATAAATACCGAAAACCTGGCGTGGGACAGCGTCGGGGACGGCGTCTACAGCCGGGGAATGGCAATCGTTTCCTCATCGGGGCGCACGCTGGGAACGTTCGGTATCGTCGGGCATCAGCTGCTGAAAATGATGGACGTCGAAAACGAAGTCTATTTTGCCGAACTCTCGTGGGACGCCATGATTCGGGAAACGAAAAAGCGCCGGATCACATTCGACGACATCCCCAGATTCCCCGAAGTCAGAAGAGACCTGGCGCTGCTGATTGACAAAAGCGCTACATTCGCCGACATAAAGAGAATCGCACGGGAGAGCGAACGCAATCTGTTGAAGAGCGTCATGCTGTTCGACGTGTACGAGGGCGGGAACCTGCCCTCCGGCAAAAAATCGTATGCCGTAAGCTTCTACCTGCAGGACAGGGAAAAAACGCTTAACGACAGGCAAATCGACGCTATTATGTCCGGAATACAAAAAAATCTGGAAGAGAAACTCGGAGCACAACTGAGGTAAGAATTTTTAAAATACAATATAATATTATGGGAAGAGCGTTTGAATACAGAAAGGCAAGAAAAATGAAACGTTGGGGCAACATGGCCCGCGTCTTTACCAAACTGGGAAAGGAAATAACGATTGCCGCCAAATCCGGCGGGCCCGACCCGGAAACAAATCCACGGTTACGCGTGCTCATGCAGACGGCAAAAAAGGAAAATATGCCGAAAGAAAACGTGGAACGCGCCATAAAAAAAGCCACATCCAAAGATTTCACCGACTATAAGGAGATGAACTACGAGGGATACGGCCCGCACGGCATCGCCATTTTCGTCGAAACAGCAACCGACAACACCACCCGCACGGTTGCAAACGTACGCAGCTATTTCAACAAGCACGGCGGCTCCCTCGGCACATCCGGCTCGCTGGAGTTCCTGTTCGACCACAAATGCGTGTTCCACATCGTCAAAAAAGAAAGTCTCCCCGTCGAAGACCTTGAACTCGAACTCATAGACTACGGCGTGGACGAGGTCGAAGAAGACGAAGACGAAATCATCCTGTACGGAGATTTCGCGCAAAACTCGGCGATACAGAAATACCTCGAAGACAGCGGATACGAAATCACCTCCAGCGAGTTCGTCCGCTTACCGAACGACGTGAAGGAAGTAACGCCCGAACAGCGCGAAACCATCGAAAAGCTAATCGAAAAAATCGAGGAAGACGAAGACGTCCAAAACGTCTTTCACAACATGAAAGACGACGATTCCAGGGAATAAATACTCCCTGCCGGCGTCAGTGCAGGTGCAGGCACCGGCTTTTAATTTTTAATTTTTAATTGAATAAAACGGTTTGCCGTAAAGGGGGGCGGAGCGGTTGCCGTAGGAATCCACGGCGGTTATCCGCGGCGTCAGTTTCTTTCCGGCGGGCAGGCCGGAGAAATCGACTGACAGTTCTTTGGGCATCATGCTGTTGAGGTAAAACTGCGAAAACTTGCTGAAAGAGGCAATCACCCGGCCGTCTTCGAGTATCTCCGCGATGTAGTGATGCACGACCTCATTGTCGCTTGCCTGCGGAAAAGTCACGGCAATCGAATCCCCGGCGACATGTTTGACGCTCAGTTTTGCCCTCCTGCCAAAAACCGGCGCCGGAAGCCCGTCCCTGTTTTTGTAGGAGAAACGGCTGCCGTCGTGCGGCGCCTCGACCGTCCAGCGGGGCAAAATCCGCTCGTCGCGGTAGGTATCCCACCTCTCCATTTCGACATTACCTCCCGGCAGCACACTGACAATGACGCCCTCGGTCACATACTCGTAATTTTCGGGATGAATACCGATATTCACCACTTTCGGCTCAATTTCGCTGTACGTGGTACTCCCGTCGTTGACGGCCGTAAATTTATCCTGATGAATCGAGCGCGGGTCGCCCAGCGGGAAATGCGAATGTCCGGAAAACACCACCGCCTGCGGGTAGCGTTCGAGTACGGGCAGGAAAATATCCGTACCCCAGCCCTCGTCCTGCACCGACCCGTAGCAGGTATTCAGCGGCGGGATGTGCATAAACACAAATATCGGCTTGCCGGCATACCTCACCGCCGCGTCCGCGAGCTTCTCCGACAGGAATCGCAGGGCCTCGTCGTTATGGGCGCTCTGTCGCGCACCGCCTTCGCCAATGGTGATGAACGGATAGCCTTTGATTTCCACGTACTGATGCAACGGCTGTTTCACGCCATTCAGATAGTTTTCGACGACCGCCTCGCCAAACCGGTCGTGATTGTATCCCATGCAAAAATAGACGTCAATCCCCTCCGGCACATTAGCCCTGTCGCCGAAAACGGACATCAGCCGGTCATATTCCTCCACTCTTCCGTGGTCGGTCAGGTCGCCGACGACAAAAAGGGCATCCACCTGCGGCGTCTTGCCCAGAAAATTTTTCAACGCCCTGGGGACTTTCACCGCAGCGCCTTCGCCGCAATTATTTTCAATATGGGTGTCCGACATTACCGCAAACCGGGGCAGCCCGCGTTCTTCCGGCGAGTTCTTTTCCGCCGCGGAAACATCCGCCACGCGTGCCGTGCTGCAAAGGAAGGAAAGCACACAGGCCAAAAACAATATTTTACGCTGATTCATATTTATTGATTTTAAAATTTCCCGCAAAAGTACGTGAAAAATCCGGTTTCCCAAGCAGGCGGGGATAAAAAAGGGTGCAATTCAAATTGTCTCGACAAATAAGTATCTTTGTAGTCACAATAAAAACCGTAAGTTATGAACAGGGAAGAATTTTTATCAGTAGCATCTCAGTATTACGAAGAATTTGAATCACTTAAGAGAGAGCCGTCTTTTTACGATTACGAAAAATCCTTTGTAGAAATATGGCAAAGACCGGGCAGAGAGTATATGGAAAAACAGTTGAATGAAACGTCTGAAACGGAAAACAGGCGTAAAAAAAAACTCTTACCCGTTATGGAGAAATAGCCATATTAAAGACGAATCCATATATGGAAGGCGTCAGGTATGGTTTCGGAATAAGCCCTTACATGCAGGAGTTGATGACATATGCGGGACATTTGGA
>JAIRYY010000295.1 GCA_031267485.1 Tannerella sp. | reverse complement strand
TATCCGATAATGTGCTGCATAAATTTCATACCTCTGCGGACGATGCGCAACAGCCCGGAAATGACTGACAGGTAGCTGGATTGCTTCGGGCTTCGCCCTCGCAATGACGAAAAAAAACTCTTCGGCGACGCGCCTGCGCGACTCAGCGACGCGCCTTCCTGAGTCAGCGACGCGCCTGCGCGAACCGGCGACGCGCCTGCGCGGGCCAGCGACGCGACTTCCTGAGTCAGCGACGCGACTTCCTGAGTCAGCGACGCGACTTCCTGAGTCAGCGACGCGCCTGCGCGAACCGTCGACGCGCCTGCGCGGATCAGAAACGCCCGTTCCCAAACCTTCGCCACGCGGTGCAGAATCATACCGCGGAAGTTGCCGGGAGCAACGAACGCACGCATCCACTCCGGCAACCCATAAAACCGGAGTGGATGAACAGCAGACTGGCGCGCAGTCTCTTTATAAAATATTTTGTGAAATTTTAAGTTAAATACCCCCCCCCCCCGGTTAGTATTTATTAACAAAAAGGGGCGTATTTTGAGAATGGACACAAATGTTCGCAGCAGGGCAACAAACGGGAGGCATACGTTTGCTGTCATATCCCACACCTGTAAGCTGCGGTATGTACTGTTTCTAATCATGAATTTCTGTGTCCGTGTTATCATGTTTTCTATATGTAAAACGCCGCAAACATACACAAAAAAATTAATATATTATGCATTTGCTAAAAAAAATGCCGAATTTATTTTCGGAGCGTTCATCCCGGATTAAAACTAAAGCCCCTTCAAACAGCCACATCCCGCCATTCTGTAAACGCAGGAAAACAACCTCCGCACAGCGCTGCAGTCCGGATAACAGTCGGATAGACAAGGCTCAAGTATCCAAAAGCGGCTGTCTCAAAAGCCTCGATTCCCCGTCATTGCGAGACCCCACCCCAGCTTCGCCGGGTAAAAGAGGAAAAAAGACGAAAAAAAACGGCTGATTAATATGTTGATAATAAGCGGCTATATTTTTTGTCATTGCGAGACCCTACCCCAGCTTTGCCGGGTAAAAGAGGGCAAAAGACTAAAAAAAACGGCTCGTTAATATACTGATAATAAGCAGCTCTATTTTTCGTCATTGCGAGACCCCACCCCAGCTTTGCCGGGGAAAAGAGGGAAAAAGACGAAAAAAACGGCTGATTAATATGTTAATAATAAGCGGCTATATTTTTCGTCATTGCGAGCGGAGCGAAGCAATCCAGGCACAGGCAAGAACCTTGATTGCTTCGCTTCGCTTACAATGACGAGGGAGCGGAGGCCTGTCCAGCCCGTGCCGTCAGGTACGGAATGTCGGTAGAAAACGCCGGATGCCTGTCCAGCCCCGTGCCGCAGGTACGGAATGTGATGATTGTCACATAGCGTACCTGCGGCACGCCGTAAAATCGTGGGAACCGGTTTCTACCGACATTTTGTCCCGACGGGACAAGGGTGTCCCGTATTTCTGTTCCGAGAGGGATTTCACGCGGGATATTTTTGTGTATTGCATTGCTCCGTCATTGCGAGACCCCACCCCAGCTTCGCCGGGAAAAAAAAGGAAAAAAGACGAAAAAAACAGTCGGTTAATATGCTCATAATCGGTTGTTCTACTTTTCGTCATTGCGAGGAGGAACGACGAAGCAATCCAGGCGCAGGCGAGTACTGCACGACCGTCATTGCCGCCTGTGCCTGGATTGCTTCGCTCCGTTCGCCGACGACGGAAGAATGTGTTCGCCGGCGACGGGGCGCGGGGAGTCGCCGGAGACGGGCCATCACTTCATCACCTCGGCCACTTTGGCTTTCAGGGCGTCGCCGCGCAGGTCGTGCGCCAGGATCGTTCCGTCGGGGCCAATCAGCATGATATGAGGTATGCCCCGGATGCCGTATATCTCGGTGGGAATCGTTTGTGCGTCCAGTATCTGGGGCCATGTGCTGCCGTCTTCCTCGATGGCGGCCAGCGTATTTTCGCGTTCGTCCCAGACCGCTACGCTCACGACTTCAAACCGGTCGCCCCGGTATTTGCGGTAAACTTCCGCAATAACGGGCGTTTCCATGCGGCAGGGGGCGCACCATGAAGCCCAGAAGTCCACAAGCACGTATTTCCCCCGGCCCGCATAATCGGAAAGGGATGCCGGGGAACCGTCCCTGTTCCCGTTCTCAATCGTAAAGTCCACGAAAGGCTTGCCCACGGTTGTCAGGCTCTGTTTTTTATAAAATTCGGCCATCTGCTTTACCGGCCCGAAATTCAGCACGTATTCGCCGACAAGCCCGGAGACGCTTTCAAACTTTTCGGCCGACGGATCCATCTGGTTTTGCAGCCAGAAACAGAACACGACCGCCCCCAGGACGTCGTCGGGATGTTCTTTAAGGAATGAAATGTGCAGCGAGTCCATCTTCGCCGCGAGTTCGTCTATTATTTTCTCCTGCAAGGCCTCCTTTCCGGCTTCCGGCATGGATTCGTCCATAGTCATCAGTTTCTCCCTGGCCTCCTGAACGGCCATGTCGCTTTCAGCCGAAAATTTACTCAGCACGTCGTTGAGGGGCGTCCCCTTTGCCGTGCGCGAATCCGGCATATCCACCCTTATCGTCCCCTTTTCAAGGATGCAGTCAACGTACAGCTCGTGCCAGACAATCCTTGCCGCCCCGGCTTCACCGGCCGCGCCGTCGAAAACAAACTTCCCGTTCGCTATTTTCGCGCTGTCGATGACGGCATCGTCCGAATAATTCCACAGATAGACCGTTTCTCCATTCATCATGTCACTGTGTACGTCTCCCTTGATAACGTACCTGTTTCCGCCGTTACAGGCGGCCAGTGCGGATACGCATATAATTGCGGCAATCTTTTTCAAATTCTTCATTTTCAATACTTTTTTAGTAAAACATAATCAGGGCGGCAAAGATAAGTCAAATCTTCGAAAACGGAACGAAATATCCGCATATTATCATATTTATATTTTTTTATAGGACTGTTCTCCTTTTTTTCAATACCTTTGCTTCCCGAATTAAGAATTAAAATGATTCGGATGATTTTTTTTGAGTCGCAGCTATGACGGAAAAAGAGAAAAAACAGCTTGAAGTCGACAGGAGATACCTGAAAATGGCGAAAATATGGGCTGAAAATTCATATTGTAAACGGCGCCAGGTCGGCGCCCTGATTGTGAACAATCAAATGATAATTTCTGACGGATACAACGGAACTCCCGCCGGGTTCGAGAACGTGTGCGAGGATGAAAACTTCAGGACGAAGCCTTACGTGCTCCATGCCGAAGCCAATGCAATCACCAAAGTGGCGGCGTCGAACAACAACAGCGCGGGAGCGACGATATACATCACTTCCTCGCCCTGCATCGAATGTGCAAAGCTAATCATACAGGCCGGCATCAGGCGCGTCGTTTTCCCGGAAAAATATCATACGGAGGAAGGCATCGACCTTCTCAAGCGCGCGGGTATCACGGTCGATTTTATAGAAATAACAACATAAACAACACAGGAAAAAATGAACAGGAACAGGCATTTCTTATGGGCGACAGCGTTAATTGCCGTCAGTCTGATACTTGGATTTTATGCAGGCAAGTATTATCGTATCATGGGGCCGCAATTCAACATGCTGCGTTCGGGACAGAACAAGGTCAACGAAGCGCTCGACGTGATAAGCCGGCACTATGTCGATACCGTAGACGTAAACCGTCTGTCGGAAAGCGCGGTAAACAAGATTGTCAGCGAGCTTGACCCGCATTCGGCCTATATTCCGGCGCCGGACGTTGAAGCGGCAAACGAAGACCTGGAAGCGTCGTTCAGCGGCATCGGGATACAGTTCAACATGCCGTTCGACACCATTCTCGTCATAAGCGTCATATCGGGAGGGCCGGCCGAAAAAGCGGGGCTGATGCCTTTCGACCGTATCATAACGGTCGACGATTCCCTCGTCGCAGGCCGGGAACTCGGCACGACAAAAATAATGAGGATGCTGCGCGGCCCCAAAGACAGCAAGGTACGCCTGGGAATACAGCGCGGAAACGCCGGAGAGCTGGCGCAGTTTGAACTCACGCGCGGCGACATACCGAACCAGTCCATAGATGTGTCGTACAAAGTGCACGATGACATCGGATACATTAAAATAACGAAATTCTCAAGGTCCACGTACAAGGACTTTCTTACGGCAATAGCCAAACTCAGGGACGAAGGCGCCAAAGGGTTTATCATAGACCTGCGCGACAATCCCGGAGGATATATGGAATCGGCCATAAACGTCATCAACGAATTTCTGCCGAAGGGACGCCTGATTGTCTACATGAAAGGACGTTCATATCCCCGCACCGACAGCTATTCCAACGGCAAGGGAACGTGCCAGGACGCGCCGCTCGTCGTTCTTATCAACGAACTGTCAGGCTCGGCAAGCGAAATCTTTTCCGGGGCAATTCAGGACAACGACCGCGGAACCATTATCGGACGGCGCTCCTACGGGAAAGGCCTCGTGCAGACCAAACTTGATTTGAGCGACCGGTCGGAACTGCTCCTCACGATTGCGCGCTACTACACGCCTTCGGGAAGATGCATCCAGAAAGATTATGAACTCGGGAATGCGGAAGAATACAGCCACGACCTGTACAACCGCTACATGCACGGAGAATATTATTCCGCCGACAGCATCAAAATGAACGATTCCCTCGAATACAAAACGGCAGGCCGGCGCACCGTCTATGGCGGCGGCGGCGTAATGCCCGATATTTTTATCCCGCGCGACACGACCGGCATGACTTCCTACTATTCCAGCGTTGTAAACACCGGCGTCCTCTACCAGTTCGCACTCGATTATTCCGATAAAAACCAGGAGCGGCTCAGTTCGTTCGACACCTACGGCAAACTGCATGAATACCTGCAGCAGCAGCCCATCATTCAGGAATTTGCAGATTTTGCCGCTTCAAAGGGGATCAGGAAGCGCCCGACACTGATAAACATATCCAAAAACCTGATAGAAACGCAACTCTATGCATTCATCGTTCGCAACTTCTTCGATTACGAGGGATTCTACCCGATTTTATTTAAAGATGACCCCACGCTGAACAAAGCCATCGAAGTGATAAGCGAAGGCCGCTGGAAACCGGAACTTATCGGATTATATGAAGCGGAAAGAAATAACGCGCCGCTCTATGCGGTGGAAATTCCCGGACGGGCCATCAAAAAACCGCTATATGCGGAAACCGGCGAGTGACAGCGATGGAGAACGGGAAGCAACTTGTCAGAAATGAAATAAACAGGCTGAAACAATCCTTACCGGACGGGGCGGCCGCATATCTTTCACAGAAGATATGCGGCCGCCTCATACAAACGGAGGCATTTCAAAAAGCCCGCTGCATAGCCTTATATCACGCCATAAAAGGAGAAGTCCGGACGCTGGCGCTGCTGGAAGAATGGTACGGGAAAAAGAAAATCGCGCTTCCGGCCATTTCCGGCGGCAACATGAACTTTCATCTGTATGCGGGAAAAGAAAACCTCGTCGCCGGGGCGCTGAACATACCGGAACCCGATATTTCGGGAAAGTCTCCGGCAGAAATGATTCCGGCGGAGGACATCGAGCTTTTCGTTGTGCCCGGAATCGCCTTCGACCGCGAATGTAACCGCCTGGGACGCGGGAAAGGTTATTACGACAGATTCCTGTCGGGAACGGACAAACCCATAATCGGCCTGTGCTTCGGGTTTCAGCTCATGGAACGCATCCCGGCGGAAGCGCATGACCGGAAAATGACAATGGTCATAACCGAAGACGCTACCGTATCATCACATCGTCAATCACATCCGAACCGGCATGTTCATTGAGCGTGACGACTAAATGTTTCCTCATGGCCATCAATTCGCTGCGCATGACGGAAGACGTCATCGACACGTGAAGCACCCGGTTTTTAACATATACATTCGACGTATGCCGGGCGACCGACGGGCCGAAAAGTTCGCCCCAGAGACGCTGCACGCGCGCTTCAAGCATTTTATGGTACAGCTCCGGATTATCTTTCCAGAAAAGCCGCAACGTTTCATTCAGGCGAACTGTTTTCCTGCGTATCATATCCTTACCGATTTATTTTCCATCAGGCGGACATCTCCGCGTTCCACCTTAAACAGCGCGTAGTCCTGCCCGATAGCTTCAAGCATGCGGTCCAGGTATTCACGGTTCGTGTCCGTGATAAATATCTGGCCGAAACGGTCGCCGCTCACCAGGCCGATTATCTTCTCAACCCTCTCCGCGTCGAGCTTGTCAAATATATCATCGAGCAAAAGTATCGGTTTGGTCACGCTCCGGGACGACATGTAAGAAAACTGCGCCAGCTTCAGCGCAATCAGGCAGGTCTTGTTCTGCCCCTGCGACCCGATGTGGCGCATAAGCTGCCCGTCAAGCGTCATAATCATGTCATCCTTGTGAATACCGGCCGAGGAATAGCCCGACAACCGGTCTTTTGCCCTCGTATCCCTGAGCATGTTCATGAAATCGCTGCCTGGCAGCTGTGAGACATACTCCAAACCGACCGTCTCGCCGGAACTGCATATCAGATGATGATATTCGTTGAAAACAGGAACCAGCGCGCGTATGAACATCTCGCGTTTTTCATATATCAGCCGGCCATGCGTCGCCATCTGCATCTCGAACACATCATACAGCGAGGCGTCATCACGCTGCTCGCGCAACAGCACATTCCGCTGCATCAGGGCTTTGTTATATTGTATCAGCGCATTGAGGTACGGCCGGTCGTGCTGGGAAATAATCAGGTCAATGAAACGCCTGCGCTCGTCGCTCCCTCCCCGTATCAAATCCGAATCGGCCGGGGAGACCATCACCAGAGGCAGCAGCCCGATATGCTCGGACAACCGTTCATACTCTTTTTTGTTCCTTTTGAACTGCTTGCGCTGGCTGCGCCGTATGGAGCAGAAAATATCCTCCTCATTCCCGTTATAGTCATAAATTCCCTGAAGTATGCAAAACTCCTCTCCCGTCCGGATCAGGCGGCTGTCGGGGGCGTGAATATGGCTCTTGCAAAAAGAAAGGTAATAGATGGCATCCAGCAAATTCGTTTTTCCCATGCCGTTATTGCCGAAAAAACAATTCGTCTTGACCGAACATACCACTTCCGCCTGGTTTATATTCTTATAATTTAATACGGATAACTTATTTATTATCATATTCTTGTCTGTATTCTCGAGATAACTTCCTCCGACAAATATAAAAATTATCTTACGATTTGTGCTATATTTCAACAAAAAAAAGTATTTTTGCACGCTGATTTTTTTATATACGGAATTTGCATATACATTAATAAATATATAAACATCCAATATTATGGCAAATAAAGAAACTGGAAAAAAAACTGCCACCGCAGAACAGGAAGTGGGAGAAATTGTGTCGCGTTCGGAACAATTTATTGAGAACAACAAGAAGAACATCACATTCGGCATTATTGCAATTGCAATAATAATAGGCGCCATTCTGGCCTACAATTACTTATACTCCATTCCTAAAAACAAAAACGCCGCAGTCGCCATATTCAAAGGCGAACATTATTTCATGAAGGATTCATTCAATCTTGCCCTCCACGGGAACGGCGTCGATTATGACGGATTCGAACAGATTATCGAACAGTACGGCGGGACAAAAGCGGGAAACCTTGCAAAAGCGTACGCCGGTATTTGCTATTACAAGACGGGAGACATGGAAAACGCCATCAAACACCTGAAATCGTTCAAAAGCGACGATGATAATATTTCGCCCGCCATAACAGGCCTGATTGGCGACTGTTATGTCGAATCGGGTGATGTCAGGCAGGGAATCTCCTATTTCGAGAAAGCGGCGTCCAAAGCGGACAACGACTTCCTCAGCCCCGTTTACCTGAAGAAAATCGGCATCGCTTACGAAAGCCTGCAGCAATACGACAATGCCGTCAAGGCATACGCGGCCATAAAAGAAAAACATGCCGCATCAATGGAGGCGACGGACATAGAAAAATATATCATCCGCGCTCAAATGTCGGCAAGCAAATAAGAGATGGCCACAGCATACCGGAACTTATCCTCTTACGACGCAAACAACATTCCCGACGCGTCAAAAATGCGTGTCGGCATTGTTGTGTCCGAGTGGAACGGCGCCATTACGGAAAAATTACTGGAGGGCGCATGCAACACGCTGGAAAAACATAATGTCCGGCCGGGAAACATCACGGTGTTTCGCGTGCCGGGAAGTTTTGAACTCACTTTCGGCGCGCAGCAGGTGACAAAATACGGCGGCGTTGATGCCGTAATCATCCTGGGCTGTGTGGTAAGAGGCGATACGCCGCATTTTGACTACGTTTGCGAAGGCGTTACCGGAGGCGTCGCCACACTCAACGCGACGCAGGATATTCCGGTGATATTCGGACTTCTAACTACCGACAACATGCAGCAGGCCGAAGACCGTGCAGGAGGGAAGTTCGGCAATAAAGGAGATGAATCTGCAATTACCGCAATAAAAATGATTGATTTTGTTTGCAGATTTAAAAAATAGTCTTACCTTTGCACCGCAATTATGAAAAGGGGCAGTTACCAGAGTGGCCAAATGGGGCAGACTGTAAATCTGCTGGCTTACGCCTTCGGTGGTTCGAATCCATCACTGCCCACGTTCTCCGGCAAAGCATGATTGACAAAATATTGCGGAAGTAGCTCAGTCGATAGAGCATTAGCCTTCCAAGCTGAGGGTCGCGGGTTTGAGTCCCGTCTTCCGCTCTACTCTAAGTATCATTAAAATAAGAGGTTTGACGGTGCGTCGAGCCTCTTGTTTTTTTCCTGTGAAGTTCAAAATATCGAAATAATTCAGCGTTTTTCTGTTGCAATTGTGATTTTAACGGTAAAGATATTGCCATTTACCGGAATATTGATAACTTTGCGGCGTGTGATAAACAACATGAAAGAAAGGAAGACAGCTATGGACAGAAAGATATTCGATTATACGGTCATGCATTTGGTATACGGATTTGCAGTAGGAACATTTTCCGTATTTGGCCTGGCTAACCCGCTTAAAGATTTAGCGAAGAAATCCACTCCCGCCAGGGATTATTATAACCTGTATAACGACTGAAAGAATGTTCCTAGGAAAAGATATCCAAAAGTCTTATGAAAAATTCAAATCGGAGCATTGCTAACAGAAAAGCCAAGAATCATGGCAGTTACATGGAGACAATGACGGCATATCAGGGGCCGTTGCCGTCCCCTGAATT
>JAIRYY010000284.1 GCA_031267485.1 Tannerella sp. | reverse complement strand
GGATTGCTTCGTCGTTCCTCCTCGCTGGTGACGGGTACCGGTTTTGCCGGACACGTGACTGTCTCCGGATCGTCGCCTGCGCCTGGATTGCTTCGTCGTTCCTCCTCGCTGGTGACGGGACTCGACTTTTGAGATTGCCTCTTGCGTCGAACTCAGGTATCAAGTAACATATCTGTTTTAACGCAGATTTTTTTTGTTATTTAAAATATTCGCTTACTTTTGCCCGGTCTTTAACCCGGTAATTAAATTAAAACTAAATGTGAACAAAGAGATAAAACCGGTGTGACGGCAACAGTGATTTTTTTTTAAAAACCTATTATTTATGAAGAAACTAAAGCATTCAATTTTGTGTGCCGCAGCATGTTTTTGTCTGAACATCATGCATGCGGAGAATTATTCTGCGGAGCCGGGCGTACGCGCTCTCCAGCAGAACGGGAAAGTGACGGGGACGGTGTCCGACGAGGACGGGCCGGTCGCCGGGGCCGCCGTGACGGTCAAGGGTACGACACGGGGTAACGTGACCGACATGGACGGCCGTTTCACGCTTGAGGTGAAGAACGGCGAGACCCTCGTCGTTTCGTTTCTGGGTTATGTGACGCGGGAGATTGTCTATGGAGGGGAGACGCAGCTGACGGTTCTGCTGTCGGAAGACACGCGGGCGCTGGACGAAGTGGTGGTGACCGCCCTCGGGATGAGCCGCGAGAAAAAAGCGCTTGGCTATGCGATGACGGAA
Source organism: Tannerella sp. (assembly GCA_031267485.1). GTDB lineage: Bacteria > Bacteroidota > Bacteroidia > Bacteroidales > Tannerellaceae > Tannerella. The sequence continues at coordinate 5,541 of JAIRYY010000284.1, read as the reverse complement.
ATCCGGGGCGATGATATTGCGCGTGTGAACGTGGCGAATCCGATTACCGGACTTCAGGGGAGGGTTGCCGGCGTGCAGATTGACATGGGCAACAGCGGCCCGCAATCGTCGAGCCGCATCCTGATTCGCGGCAACTCTTCGCTTGGGATGAACAATCAGCCGATATTCATCATCGACGGCGTGATTATCGACAATGACATGAACGAGAGTACGCAGATGGGCGCGCAGATGGACTTCGGCAACGACATCAAGAACCTCAATTCGGATGATTTCGAGACGGTGTCCATCCTGAAAGGCGCTGCGGCAACGGCCCTCTACGGTTCGCGCGCCGCCAACGGGGTCATCCTGATAACGACCCGAAAAGGCCGGGCGGGCGAGGGCGTCGGGGTGAGCGTCTCCCATGCGATGACGTGGGACCGCATATACGGCTTCCCGAATATGCAGCGCAGGTTTGGTCCCGGTTCCAATTCGGCATGGGAGCTGAATGTCGACGGGTCGACCAACCGCACGACGAACACCACGCGCAGTTTCGGCCCGGCTTTTGACGGACAGCCTTACACGCAGGGCGCAAATACGGACAATTTCATCTATCAGTCGATGAAAAACAATGTGAGGCAGATGTATCAGACCGGGATGTACATGAACACCAACGCGGCCGTCCAGGGCGGCGACGAAAATGGCGCTTTCCGCGTTTCCTGTTCGCACCTGGGTTCTAACGGCATCACGCTCAACAACGATTACAAGCGCAACAGCATAAGCGTAAATGCCTCCCGCAATGTGAGCAGGCGGCTGAAAATGGACGCCGGCGTCGCCTGGGTTCATTCGGACACGAAAAATCCGACCATGCAGGGCGGCGACGGTTCGCCGATATACGATTTCATGTACCGCGTCCCGCTGACGTACGACACGAAATACTGGCTGAAGCATTACCGCAACGGGGCAGGCAGCGGATACAGCGAGGCCGACCCCGTCGGCTACACGAAATACCTGTTTGACCTGCTCGACAACAATATCACCCAGAGGGAGGACAACATACGCGGAAACATGAACGCCGATGTCCGGATTACCGGCTGGATGAACATTCAGCTGAAGGGGAACATCAACCGCCTGTCGAAGCTGCGGGAATACAGGAAACTGGCAACCGGCGCGTCCAACTACGACGGCGCCGAATACCGCACGCAGAAAACGGACAAGGAACAGTATCAGCTTACGGGGATGATCAGCCTGCATCACACGTTCGGCGATTTCGGCCTGAACGGATTCGCGACGTTCGAGCAGTACGATACGCGGAGCACGTATCACGAGACGAACAGCCAGGGAGGGTTGCGCCGTCCGGGCGTGTTCGACATGTCCAATTCCGTCCAGCCCGTAACGCAGACGGTTCGCATCGGCGTCGACCGTAAACGCCTGAACAGCGTCTACGGAGCGGTCAACGCCGACTGGAAGGGACAGGTCTTCGTCGACGTGACGGGACGCAACGACTGGTCGTCGGCGCTGATTTATTCCGACGGCACGGGCGAGGTCTCCTATTTCTATCCCTCGTTCACCGGGTCGTGGATTCTGACGGAGACGCTGCGCGAAAGTCTTCCGCGCGCCATCTCCTTTGCGAAAATAAGGGCTTCGTATGCGATTGCCGGCAACGACTGCGCCCCCTACCTCACGGGCATCGGTTTCTACAAGCTCGATTCGGACAATAACACATACGTGAACCCAAACGACGGGAAGACGTATCCGAAGAATGTGTTCGACTCCGAAGAGCTGCGGAACCTGAACCTTAAGCCGGAAAAACAGCGCTCCCTGGAGTTCGGCACGGAGCTGAAATTCGTGAACAACCGCATCGGCCTCGACTTCACGTGGTACCGGACGAACACGAAAAATCAGATTCTCGCCCTGAGCATGCCCGTCGAAACGGGACTTTCACGCCGCTGGATTAATGCGGGCAACATACAAAATTCCGGCATAGAGGCTTCGCTGAATCTGGTTCCCGTCGAAACGCGCGACTGGCGCTGGGATATGACCCTCAACTTCACGCGAAACAGGAACAAAATCATCGAGCTGACAGAGGGCGTCGACAAGTACGAGATTCAGGGAGGCGGCCTCGACATGAGGGCGTACGCCACCGCCGGAGGAGGCTATGCCGACATCTACACGAGCTACGTCTATAAAAGGAATGAGAAGGGGGAATTGCTGGTCAATCCCGACGGCACGTGGACGCGCTCCGGCGAACAGACGAAAATCGGAAACGGTCAGCCCGATTTCCTCGCCGGCATGTTCACCTCGCTAAAGTACCGGAGCTTCAGCCTGAGCCTGCTTTTTGACTCGCGTTTTGGCGGGCAGATCGTGTCCGGCTCATACAACTACGGCATGTACACCGGCGTGCTGAAAGGCTCCCTCAAAGGACGCACCGCCGAATACGGCGGACTGGAACGGAAATATACCGACGCGTACGGGCACGAAATAACCACGCACGACGGCATGTTGCCGGAGGGCGTTTTCGCCGCCGGAACCGCCATTAACGGCGTCGACGTCAGCGGCAGGACCTACGCCTATGCCTACGAGCAGGGACTGGTCAAACCGGTTTCCGCATCCGCCTATTATAACAACAAATACAGCTGGGGGTCAGGCATACGCGAGGAAGCGGTGAAAAAAATCTCCTGGATTGCACTGCGCGAAATTGCCCTCCGCTGGGACATGCCCAAAGACATGGCACGCCGGCTGTATCTGCAGAACATCAACCTCGGCCTCGCCGTACGCAACGTCGGATACCTCTACAACAGCCTGCCCGACAGGATTCATCCCGAAGGACTGTCGTCCAACCGCAGCTATGAATTTATCGAGGTAGGCGGCGCGGCATACGCGCGCACTTATGGATTTAACGTAAATGTCACATTCTAACACTAAAACGGTAATATAATGAACACGATAAAAAAACAGATATTGACGGCGGCGGCCGTTCTGGCGCTGCTCTCCGGCGGCTGTACCGACCGGTTCACGGAATACAACACGGACATAAGGACTATCTACGAAGTCGAACCGGAAAGATTCCTCTACAACGTACAGGCCAGCACAAGCGCCAACGGTTGGGAATGGTACTACGACTGCTACCTTGCGCAGATGAGATGGCTGCAGTATGGCTGCCGCTCGGTCGGCAACACGCTCACGACCTTCACCTACTCCAATTCAAATATATGGCGACAGCGTTACGAAAACAGTTTCATGACGACAGGCTCATACATGCGGCACATGGAATACCTCGCCGCCCGGCGCCCCGATTCGGCGCGCTACGCACATGCCGTCGAGGCCGCCCGCGTCACGCTGATATGCCAGAGCATCTGCACGTCCGACGTCCACGGCTCGCTGGCATACACGCAGGGATGGTCGCTCCGTTCGGGCGGAAGCATCACGGAACCGGAGTTTGAAACGCAGGAAACGCTCTTCGGAATATGGGACGGGGAACTGAAAACGGCCATCGACAAATTCCGCACGGCAACCGGTCAGGTGTCTATCGCAAACTACGACATGGCTTTCAGGGGCGACATGACGAAATGGATTAAAACGGCCAACGCCCTGCGCCTGCGCCTGGCGCTGCGCCTGATGAAGCGCGACATGAACCGGGCGAAAGCCATTGCCGCGGAAGTCCTGGCAAGCGCCGACATCCCCTCCTCGACGGACGATTCGTTCGTGATATGGCTGAGCGGCAAGGAGACGAACCACGGCGATTTCGAAGCGATAAACGACCTCATACGCCCGTCCATAACCTTGATGGACTATATGAAAAAATACAACGACCCCCGCAAGCGGATGTTCTTCCGCGCGAACAGCCTGACCGCTGAAAACGTGGCCAGGTGGGACGCCGCCAACCCAGGCGACAGGCTCGACGAATACGGCCGCTACGAGGGCGGAACGTCCGACTACGACGCGCTGACCGCCGCCAAATGGGTGAAGATGTACCGGACGCGCTCGATGGACGGGACTAACATGTCGCCGCTTAACTATCCCCAGACACGCATCTTCTCCGGCATGTACGACGGCGGAAGCGGCGGCACATGGTGGCCTAAACTGACCTGCGCCGACTTCTGTTTCATGGCGGCCGAGTTCGTCCTCGAGGGCGTCGCCAGCGCCCGCACCGCCGAACAGTGGTACACCGACGGCGTGCGCTCGTCGCTCGAACTGTGGAACAGGGCCGGCGACTTCTGCAAAATCCACGACTACGAAGCCATGACGCCCGGCGAGATAAACACGTTCATGTCGCAGGACAGCATCCGCTGGGACGCCTCCATCGGCAGGGCGCAGATTTACGCCCAAAGCTACATCGAACATTTCAAGAACATCAACGAGAGTCACGCCCTGTACCGCCGCACGGGCTATCCGAACCCCTCGTCGCCGGTCGTGGCAAACGAAGTCTGCAAGGTCGACGGCGTCACGCAGTCCGTCCCCCGCCGCTTCGTCTTCGCCAACCCCATAAAGGGAACGACCAACTACGAAAACCAGCTGAAACGCCTCGAGGAAATGAGGAAAGACCCTGATTTCGGCGACATAGCCAACGCTTTCGGACGCGTATGGTGGGACCGGAAAACCGATTGAAAATTATTCCGGCGCTTTGCACGGGGTATTTTTATTATGTGGAGACGCGATGTCATCGCGTCTCCACTTTTTTTGATTTAATCCATATGGCACAAATAAGGGCGACCAGCAGGCCGGCCGGGATAGTTATCAGGAAACTGTCCATCGTCACAAGTATCTTAAAGGAATAACGGTAGAGCATGACGCCGTTCAATAACAGGATGAGCAGGGGGCAAAAGAACCGTTTCGGCAGGGAAATTCTCACCCGCTCCGATGTCACAATTTTCCCTGTAATCAGGCATAACAGGATGGATAAACTTACGTATAAAATTGCAAAGGCCGAAAAATAAGCCTTTTCCACAAGTTGTCCCGCCGCGGGCGGCAACCAGCCCAATGAACCCAGTGTAATGAAAATAACAGGCAAGTCATTCGGCCTTTTGCGGAATATAAACTCTTTGATTCTGTTCATCTGCTGGAAATTTATTGGTTTAACAGTTGCAAAATTACTGTTTTTTTATTGGACAACCGCACTAAGTAACGTGAAATAAATAATATATAATAGCTATAAGCAAATTGAAGTACACGATTTGTCCCGTTAAGGACAGAAAAACGAGACGCTCTTGTCCCGTCCGGGACAAAATGTCGGTAGAAAACGCCGGATGCACATCCAATCCCGTGCCGGCAGGTACGGAATGTGGTGACAGTCACATAGCGTACCTGCCGGCACGCGGAAAATTGGTTGTGGTCCATTTTTCTACCAACATTCTGTCCCGCCGGGACAGAAAAACGGAACGCCCTTGTCTCGCTGGGGACAGAGAATCCTTTACATGTTATTTATTTCACATTATTTAATCGCGTATAATAGATATGAAGTTCATCCGGGAAGCATGGATTCCACGGCGCTGCGTTGTCGTAGGCAAGACAGCAGTACGTATGGGCGTTTAATGTATCTTTCATCCGGTACATGTCGGGAGTGGC
>JAIRYY010000028.1 GCA_031267485.1 Tannerella sp. | reverse complement strand
GCGTTCGCAGACCTCCGTCTTGCGCTCGTACACATCCGCCTGCCCTTTTTCGTCAAAAGCCATGACAACCGCGGCCGCGCCAAGCTGACGTATTCTCGTCGCATGTGCGATAAACGCCTCCTCGCCTTCCTTGAGGCTGATTGAGTTGACGATACTTTTGCCCTGCACGCACATCAGCCCCTCTTCGATGACCTCCCATTTCGACGAATCAATCATAACGGGAACGCGGGCAATGTCCGGCTCCGAGGCGACGAGGTTCAGAAACGTCTTCATCTCCCGCACGGCGTCAAGAAGCCCGTCATCCATGTTGACGTCAATCACCTGCGCGCCGTCCTCAATCTGTTTGCGGGCGATGACCAGCGCCTCTTCATAATTCTTTTCCCTTATGAGCCGCAGAAACTTGCGCGACCCCGCCACGTTGCAGCGTTCGCCGATGTTGACGAAGTTGTTTTCCGGCTTCACCTCCAGCAGTTCAAGCCCCGACAGCCACAGCGCCGGCGACTTCTCCACCGGCCGGTGCGGACGGGCGCCGTCGATTAGCGCGGGATATTGGGCAATGTGCGCGGGCGTCGTTCCGCAGCATCCCCCGATGATGTTCACCAGTCCTTCGTCAACGAAAGCCTTCATCTGTACCGCCATCGTTTCAGGCGTCTCGTCGTACTGTCCGAACTGGTTCGGCAGTCCGGCATTGGGATAGGCGCTGATATAACATGGCGCAATGCCGGCCAGCTCACTGAGGTAGGGTTTCATGTCGGCCGCCCCGAACGAGCAGTTCAGTCCCACGCTTATCAGCGGGACATGCTGAACGGAGGCGAGGAAAGCGCCCAGGGTCTGTCCCGAGAACGTGCGTCCGCCCTTGCCCGACAGCGTGAGCGACAGCATGACGGGCAGTTCGCGCCCATGCCGCTGCATGATACGGACGGCGGCGTCAAGTCCCGCTTTTACATTCAGCGTGTCGAACGTCGTTTCGAACAGGATGATATCAACGCCTCCGTCAATCAGCGCCTCCACCTGCTCGTAATAGGCGTCGTACAAATCCGCGTAGGAAACGGCGCGGAAAGCCGGATCGCTGATGTCCGGACTCATCGACGCCGTCTTGTTCGTCGGCCCGACCGAGCCGGCGACGAAGACCGTCCGTCCGGGATGCTCTCTCATATAGCTGTCGGCCAGCCGCCGCGAGAGCTGTCCGGCGGCAAGGTTCATCTTGCGGACGAACGCCTGCATGCCGTAATCCTCCATCGAAATGGCATTGGCGTTCAATGTATTTGTCGAAAAGATGTCCGCACCGGCATCCAGATACTGCCGGTTGATATTGCTTATCACGTCGGGGCGGGTAATATTGAGCAGGTCGTAGTTGCCTTTCAAATATCCGTTATAACCGGCGAACCGTTCTCCGCGGTAATCGTCCTCCGTCAGTCCGAACGCCTGAATCATCGTCCCCATACCGCCGTCGAGGATAAGTATCCGCTCCGAAAGAAGTTTTTTGATTGAATTCATATTATTTTATTTCTGTGGTGGTGGCGACGCTGCCGGAGTACTGGAAAGCGCGGAGGTTGAACAGGTCGAGGATGGCGAAGACGTGGTCGAAGATGTCCGACTGCACGTTTTCGTAGTCAATCCAGCGCTGGCGGGCGGAGAAACAGTAGATCTCAATCGGCAGGCCGGTCGGCGTGGGCTGAAGCTGGCGTACCATGTGCGTCATTTCCCGGTTGATGTCCGGGTTGGATGCAATCCACGATTCGAGGTATTCGCGGAATGTGCCGATGTTGGTCAGGCGGCGCACGTCGAGGCTGCTTTTGCGGCTTGCGTTGTATTCCTCGAGGTCTTTCAGCTTCTGACGCATGTATGCGTTGAGGAGGGAGGAATCCGTCAGCGCGGCAATTTCTTCTCCGGTGAGGTAGTGAATCGAATGGACGTCGATGTTGATGAAACGCTTGATTCGCCGTCCTTCGGATTCCGTCATCCCGCGCCAGTTGGTGAACGATTCGGATACGAGCCGGTAGGTCGGGATGGTCGTTATCGTCTTGTCGAAGTTCTGCACTTTTACGGTTGTAAGGCCGATTTCCTTGACGTCGCCGTCGGCTCCGCAGGAGGGCATCACAATCCAGTCGCCGATGTGCACCATGTCGTTGGCGCTGAGCTGCACGCCGGCAACGAGGCCGAGGATGGAATCCTTGAAGATGAGCATCAGTACGGCTGCAAAGGCTGTCAGTCCGGCAAGCAGCGTCGTGACGTCCTTTTCGGTGAACATGCCGATAGCGACGATTATGGCGGCGGAGTAGAGGAATATTTCCACGACCTGGATGAAGACCTTAATGGGCTTGTCTTTCGAATCGGAACGGCTCATGTATATCCTGTCCACGCCCGACAGGACGGAGGAGACGAGCGCCACGAAAGCAAATATAATCCACGTGTCAAGCGCTTTCAGGACGAGGCCCGCGTGGCTCCAAACCAGCCCGGCGAGGAGTGTTTTCGTGACAATGGGGAACGTCAAAATTCCCAGGCGGCCGAACAGTTTCCGGTCGAAAAGGAGGTTGTCCCACTTGAATCCCGTTCGCCGGGTTATCCGGATGACGATTCCGGCGACGATTTTCCTTACCGCGAGGTATGCGGCGTAACCGGCAAGAAATGCCAGCAGCAGCGTTATGCAGATTTTAATCCACGACATGGTATCTCCCTGCCGGATACCGAAACTTTCAATTATACTTTCCATCGTTTTTTACTGTTTTATTTTTCCCGCCGGCGCGACTATTTCATGAAGGAGCGGCTCATTTCCCGCTTGTCGTCGCGTTCCTTCAGCGACTGGCGCTTGTCATACTCCCTTTTCCCGCGGGCAACGGCGATGACGACTTTCACCAGGCCGCTGCCGTTGATGAAAAGTTTCGTCGGAATGACGGTGAAACCGCTGTTTTTCGCAGCGGAGGCGATATTCCGGATTTCCTTCCTGTTGAGCAGCAGTTTCCGGTCGCGCCGCACGGCGTGGTTGTTGTACGTGCCGTAGAAATATTCCGAGACATACATGTTTTTAACCCACACCTCGCCGCGTTCGACGACACAGTACGTATCCACGAGGCTTGCCTTCCCCAGACGGATGGATTTTATCTCCGTCCCCGTGAGGACAATGCCCGCCGTAAACGTCTCGATGAACTCGTAGTCGAACGACGCCCGCTTGTTCCTGATCTGAATGTTATTTCCCGGCTTTTCTTTTGCTGCCATATTGCGGTATTCTTTTTTATTATGAGTGAATCTGTTTTGCCATCACAATACATTTTGCGTGTGCAAAGATAGCACAAGCCGGATGCATTGCAAAATAAACCCGTTTCTTTTTCCGGACGACAGTTAGTGATTAGTGGTTAGTGGTTAGTGATTAGTGATTAGTGGCTTTGCGTTCGGGAGGGGAAATGGTATAAGCCGGATGTTCATTGCCCGCAGGGCATTCATATCAATAGAAAAAACGGCTAAAACCGTCGGGGAGTGTCTCGAAAGCCCCTATTCAGCGCCACTTAAACAGTTTCATTCCGGCAGCGAAACATGCCAGGCCGACAAGGGTGAGAGCGGCGGAGGGCACGAGTATTTCCGTCCATCCGGCGCCTTCGTTGAAGATGCTGCGGAAGCCGTCGGCCAGAGCGGTGAGCGGCAGGAGCCGGATGACGTCGATGCTCCATTCGGGGAAATTGTGGTA
>JAIRYY010000261.1 GCA_031267485.1 Tannerella sp. | reverse complement strand
GTATCATTGCATGGGTGTTTAAAAACGAAAAAAGCAGGTATCTCACGATAGCTGCTTTTTTGTTTACCGGTCTACCCGATAAATAATATTGTAATAATGAATAATGAAACTCTTTTTATGGCCACTCTTCTTTGACACATCTTATACGGATGTTATCGCCTTTAAGCCGGTTAGGCGCATTACCTACAGAACCGGGGTCGCCGATGCAGTTTCCCCATATTGTCCAGGCGTTTCCTGTGGGTGTCGAAGCCTCCGTAGCGCTCCAATAGTATTCATTCCCCATTAATGGGAATGTCGAGAACCCAGCTTTTATCTCGCTCTGTAATATCCATATAGCCTGAAGTTCGCGTTGTGTAGGAAGTCTCCATCCGGTTATAGCTGATTCGGAATATGAATTACATGCGGTTAAATCCCATGGTGTCGAGAGAATATCGGCAGTCGCCACGCGAAGTTTTCTGAATAAAGTCGCGTTGTTGGCGGATAGTTCGTTTCCGGCGGCATCACCCTTAGGGGTTGTCGTATAACTCTCCGCCGGCATTCCTCCATTTCCGATTCCGAAATCAATAACAGAAGTACCCGGTAGGATCATGCTTGTATTGGATGCTGTTCCGCTGCGTACACATCTTACCAAGTCTGTTATATTCTTACGAAAGCTACCAACGTTGCCGAAACGGAAATCAACAAATTGAGCATTCGCCGCTTGACCCTTATTTGCAGTTGCGCTCCAGTATCTATGTGACACGCCTGAAGCAGTTGGAACGGGAGGAAAATCTGATGTGCTAATACCTTTATAAGAAGTATAGGATACCCACATGCCTAATAATTGCGCCTGCGACGGTAAAAACCATTTGATTTCATCTCCCGATATAGTTCCATTGCCGTCCATATCGCGATTTTTGTATGCGCAATAGTTTATTGCCTGATAAACAACAGGCGTCTGATAATAAATGAAACCATTGTCGTATCCGGATTGGTTGAACTGTTTACTTGTCGTGCCCCACCCGTTAAAGACGAAGTTGCTGTCAGGGGTAATTGGTGTTGTACTACTGTACACCGGCACCGGCCGTGATGCCGTTCCGTCGTATTCGTGAAGTTGTTCCGTGTATAACTCGGTGTCGAAAATATACGATTCAACAGGCGTATTCGGATAAGTCGTATAGCCGAATCTTCCGACTTTTATGGCCGGCAACTGTGTTATGCGGAGTTTCTTTTCCCGTCCGTCACTTGTCACAACAACGCTTCCCGACCGTGAGGAGCCTGTCAGGTTTTCATCCAGATGTAAATACAAAGAAACGGCGGCTCCACTATATGTAGTGGACGCTGCGCTTGTATAAAGTCGACTCGTTGATATTTTCAGCCATCCGGATTGGGACTCTTCGTAAACGGTCGCGTTTGTATAGGTATCGGATCCGAAAATGCCGTCGCCGACGATGAAGTGAGCGTCGTAAATTCTTATTCCGGGGAAAGTCAGACATTTTATAATATTACCGGCTTTCATGCATATTTGACCGCTGAAATTAACTGCTAAACTAGGGGGGTCCAGCCGGAAGCTAAAACTTCCGCAATGCTGCTGATCCAATAAGATCTGCCCGTCTTTAAAACCGGCGGGCGCCAATCCTGAAATGGCGTTCTCAATGCCATCGGGCAATATCTCAAATCCGATCTTCTCCGAATTGGCCTCGTTAAAGTTGGTATAGTCGAAATATACAGCCTGCGCATCCGTACAGAAGTCGATGGTTGCTTTTCCGGTTGCATCAAACCGGATTTCCGACGTGCTCAACGTGAGGTATGTGCCGTAAATGTTTCCGTCTATGTTTACATCATCCCAGGGCAATACGCTTACGGTGATCACCGGCTCAAGATTTTGTCCGCGCACCTTTATATCCAGTGTATAGATATAGTTTCTCAGTAACTTATAACCATCGGACGTTGTATGTAAATCGTATACATAAGAATCTGATTTGGATCCTTCGCTCGCCGAGGTTGTAGGAATCGTCACTTTTATTCTGGTCGTATTTCCGGTTGTCTCATCTTTAGGCCCAGATGCTGGAGTATATGAGGAGAGGTAATGTTCATTTATATAAAAAGAGTCTATTTGTCCTCCTGCCGTATTGTCGAACGTTGAAGAATGACGTAATCCCGGGCCGCGTTCCATATAGTCAATATATGTCATTGCTATCGGATGTGGGGCAGTGATGGCTGCGTCCTCTCCCGAAAACAACGATGTCCATTTGGGTACTTTCAATACTTTTATTTTAATATTGTCGTAATCTATCACCAAATCCGATGGGAGAACGACGCTATGCTTGGATATATTTACGCGTACTTTGGCTACATCGCGTACCAGATGTATGGTGCCGGCGTATCCTGTGCCGGTATACCGGAGGGAATCCTTGCCGCTCATAAAAAGTTTGGTTGCCGTATTTCCGACGGGGATAGGAATTTCGCCCGTAATGTCTTTTACATCTCTGCGGTTTGCATAGACTTCAGCATAAAGCTTTCCGGTTGTGATGTTGTCGACTTCGTAACCGACCGTGACAATAGAATCATTCGTGTTTGGCAATGCCGTCAACTTCGATTTGGGAAATGTGTCCTGTTTTATTCGCAAACTATTGTCAAACAAGTCAACAAATAATGTATCTATATAATTTTCACCACTTGAGGCATCCGTATCCGCATAAGTGGAAATACTTCCGCGCGGAACAAGTATTTTCAATGATACCTGTCCGTTTTTCGGCAACTCTTCTTTACCCGGTCCGGGAGGGTCTACGCGCTCATCCGTACACTTTGCATATAAGACCATGCAAAGCAATAATGCTATACCATATAATAGCGACGATGCTATACGATTCATTTTCATCTTTATGTTCTTATTTTTTATTTTCCATTACAATATACAATAACACTAAATTCATGTCGACCATATCGGTGGCAACTTTTTAAATAATAAAACGAATTTTTCTTTAACAAGTATAAATCAAGTCACAAAAATAGATTTTATTAAACAGTTACCAACTATACAAATCTATATCATTGCAATTAATACATCCATCAAATATATACAAATCCGACGTTATATCTATACAAGACTCTACAAAAATTCCTTTTCTTTTTTATTATTCGCTTCATAATCATATTTTTATTACAGTTATTTAAATATTACTCATACATGTCCATTTTTTTACCGAATGTGTTCATCCCGTTCTCTCTGTATCTCTTCCTGCAGCTCTTTTGCTTTGCGAAGAAGGTCCGATGCAAAGATGAAATCCCCCAAAGCTTTGCTGTCGGAACTTATTACCTGCTCCTTGGTACCGTTCCATTCGCAAATACCGTCTTTTATGAAGACAATGTTCTCGCCGATGTTCATCACCGAATTCATGTCGTGCGTATTGATAACGGTTGTCATGCCGTATTCTTTCGTAATGCCGTGAATAAGATCGTCTATGATCAGCGCCGTTTTCGGATCCAGTCCCGAGTTCGGCTCGTCGCAGAACAGGTATCTGGGCTGCAGCGCAATGGCGCGCGCAATGGCGGCCCGTTTCATCATGCCGCCGCTTATTTCCGATGGGTACAGGTCGTACGTCCCGGACAGATCGACTCTTTCCAGGCATGAGATAGCCCGTTTCCGGCGTTCCCGGACGATGTCGTTCGAAAACATATCCAGCGGGAACATCACGTTTTCCAGCACCGTCATACTGTCGAACAGGGCGGAACTTTGAAACAGCAACCCTATTTCGCGCCGCAGGACAAGAATTTCGTGTTTGTTCATATTCAGGATATTGCGGCCGTCGAATATGATATCGCCGGAATCCGGCGTCACCAAGCCGATCACGTTTTTCAGCAAAACCGTCTTGCCGGAACCGCTTCGCCCGATGATGAGGTTGGTCTTCCCGGCCTCGAAAACCGCGCTTATATCGTTGATTACGGTTTTCCCGTCAAACGACTTCGTGAGGTGTTTTACTTCAATCATGGTCAGGTCAGCATTACATGAGTTAATAAAACATCGGCCAGCAATATCATGATGCTGCTCATCACGACCGAGTTCGTACTTGCCTTGCCGACCATCAGGGAGCCGCCTTTCACCGTATAACCGAAATAGGAGGCGATGGATGATATGATAAATGCGTAAACTACGGACTTTATAATCGAATACCAGATATAGAACGAGTTGAAATAGTACTGAAGCCCGAACTCGAAGGAGGAGGGCGTCATTCCGCCTCCCGTATAACTTGCCGCCATGCCGCCGGCAATCCCCGTCATCATACTGAAGATGACCAATATCGGTATGAACAGCATCAGGCCTGCGATTTTGGGCATGATGAGAAAATTTGCGGAATTGACGCCCATCATCTCCATTGCGTCGATCTGTTCGGTGACGCGCATCGTGCCAATCTCGGATGCGATGTTGCTGCCCACCTTGCCTGCAAGGATGAGGCACATGATCGACGACGAAAACTCCAGCAGGATAATCTCGCGGGTCGTATAGCCTATGGTGAACTTGGGGATAAGCGGCGAACTGATGTTGAGCGATATCTGAATGGCGATTACCGTTCCGATAAAAACGGAGATGACAATCACAATCCAGATGGAATCCACGCCAAGCTTGTAGATTTCTTTTACCAACTGCTTGAAAAACATGCTCCACCGCGTGGGTATGGCGATGGCTTTCTTCATAAGAAGTACATATTCTCCCAATTGATGCAGCGCTTTTATCATTGTTATTCTTTTTAGTTACTTACCGGGAAAAAAACCGGAACAGGTCATTCCCGTTTGCAAAGATAAGCAAAGAAAATAATATAATCATACCCGCAATCTGTGCATATTCGAGAAATTTATCTCCCGGCTTGCGTCTCGTCACGACTTCGTAGAGCAGGAACATCACGTGTCCGCCGTCGAGGGCGGGGATGGGAAGTATGTTCATGAATGCAAGTATGATGGACAGGAATGCCGTGCGTTCCCAGAACATGCGCCAGTCCCAGGCGGCCGGAAACAGGTTGCCGATAGCGCCGAATCCGCCCACGCTCTTTGCTCCCTCTTTTGTGAATACATATTTCATGTCGTTCACGTAGCCTTTGAGCGTGCTTATTCCCAGTTTTATCCCGGCGGGGAATGAAGCAAAGAAACTGTATTTTACGGTGACGGTTTCATAGATGGACTTCGGGTTGTTATAGACAAGTATTCCGAGACGCCCCAGCGAATCCACCGGCGCACTTACCGAAAGCGACCGTCCGTCGCGCACGATGTCAATCTGCACGGTCTGTTCCCTGTTGGCTTTCAGTTCATTCACGACGTCCGACGAGGTGACGGCGCTCACTCCGTTAACGCCCGTTATGCGGTCGTCTTTTTTCAGTCCGGCCTCGATAGCGGACTGCGACTGCACATCACTGATAATCATCGGGAAACGGTAATAGGCAAAACCTTCCTTATCCCGCAGGAGGCGCTGCATCATGTCGCCGGGTATTCCGATAACGACCTCCTGTCCGTCTCTGAGAACGGTTACTGTGGCTGCATTCACGACCTTACGCAGGCAATTCTCGTCAAAACGTTCGAGCGTTGCCGTATCGGCTTTCAGTAAAATGTCGCCATCCTGAAAGCCTATATTTTTGAACGTCGTGCTATATTCCATCCCGCAGGTTACGTTCTTCAGGGGGATATACGTTTCGCCCCAGTACAGCAGCACCATGGAATAGATGAACAGTGCGAGCAGAAAATTGAATATTACGCCGGCCGTCATGATGAGCAGCCGCTGTCCCGCAGGTTTGGAGCGAAATTCGTGAGGCTGCGGCGGTTGCGCCATCTGTTCCTTGTCCATGGACTCGTCTATCATGCCGGAGATCTTGCAGTATCCGCCGAGCGGCAACCAGCCAATGCCGTATTCGGTCTCGCTGTTTTTCGGCCTGAACCTGAACAGCGAAAACCAGGGGTCGAAAAACAGGTAAAATTTTTCAACGCGCACCTTGAAGATGCGGGCAAATATGAAGTGTCCAAATTCATGAATGACCACCAATATCGAAAGACTGAGAATCAGCTGTACTGCCTTTATCAAAAATGTTTCCATATAATTATTTATGTTTGGTTATAAATTCTTCCGCTATGCGACGCGCTTCCGTGTCGGTGCGGACATAGTCCCCGTAAACGGGGTTTGCAACGAACGATGCTTTTGCCATCGTCTGTTCGATGATATCGCTCATCTGCAGAAACCCCGTCTGGCCGCGGAGAAAAGCGGATACGACGATTTCGTTTGCGGCATTCAGTATGCACGGCATGTTTCCTCCTCTGCGCACGGCCTCGAAAGCAAACGCCAGGTTGCGAAATTTCTCCGTATCGGGTTTCTCGAAAGTCAGCGACCGGCAGGAAAAAAAATCAAGTCTTTCGGACGGGCTTTTCAGACGTTTGGGATATGAAAAGGCGTACGATATGGGAAGTTTCATGTCGGGTATGCCCAGCTGCGCCATGATTGCCCCGTCTTCGAACTGAACCATCGAATGTATGATGGACTGCGGATGGACGATGATTTCGATCTGCTCCGGGCGGAGGTCAAAAAGCCATTTGGCCTCGATCATTTCAAACCCTTTGTTCATCAATGACGCCGAATCGATCGTCACTTTCGCGCCCATGTTCCAGTTCGGGTGTCTGAGCGCCTCTTCTTTTGTCGCGGCGGCAAGTTCGTCTTTCGTCCGGTGGAAGAACGGGCCGCCCGAAGCCGTGAGCAGAATCTTCTCGACCGGGTTGTGCCACTCGCCGTTAAGGCACTGAAAAATGGCCGAATGTTCGGAATCGACCGGTATGATGGGCGCCTGCCGTTCTTTTGCCAGGTTCGTTATCAGTTCGCCGGCTACGACAAGGGTTTCTTTGTTGGCCAGCGCAATCGCCTTGTTTGCCCTGAGGGCTTCGATAGTCGGACGCAGCCCGGAATATCCGACCATGGCAGTCAGTACCATGTCAATCGGCTCGGCGGTGACTATCTGGGCAATCGCGTCTGCTCCCGCCCATACTTTCACCGGTAAATCATCAAGCGCCTCCCTTACTTCGGGATAATATTTTTCATTTGCAATGACGACCGTATCGGGCATGAACCTGTGCGCCTGCTCAATCAGCAACCCGGCATTGCTGTTGGCCGTCAGTGCGTACACTTCGAATAAATCCCTGTGTTCGCTTACCACTTCCAGCGCCTGTGTGCCTATGGAGCCTGTAGAACCTAATATTGCCAGCTGTCTTGCCATTTATATCGTTTTCAAAAGGTTGAAATCATTAAAAAGCGATGTATTCTTCCGGATTGACGGGAGCGCCCCTGTGCCATAATTCGAAATGCAGATGCGGCCCTGTCGACAGTTCGCCCGTATTTCCCACGATGGCGATTGCTTCGCCGGCAACTACACGGTCGCCAATCTCCTTCAAGACTATATCGTTATGTTTATAGATGGATATGAAATCGTTTTTATGCTGCAGGGATATGACATTTCCGTATTTGGGGTCAAATCCCGTATAGATGACCGTTCCGTCGAGCGTTGCAATCACATTTTCCTTGAGGGCGGACGTCAGGTCTGTTCCGAAATGCCCCCTGTCTTCGTCAAACGCCGAAGATATGATGCCGTTCAGTGGACGGTAGAAAAATATATCCGTCTGCGGAGGGTCGGGATTCAATGCGGTGAGATTGTACTTTTCCTCTTCCTCGAATTTCTGTATGTAGGCCGATTCCCTGTCGCTGCGCGGGATATCATAGTTGGATGTGATGAACGAAACGGTGTCGCCGACCTGTACGGAGTCCATACGGATGTTCCCGGACAGGATATCGGACAGGTTCCGGATGTAATTGGACTGCGCCGCTATCATTTCTTCCAGCGAATCGGCTCTCAGTGCGTTCTGAAGAATGTCCTTGCGCACTTCAATGTCCAGGTATCCGGGCAGGTAGTTGCGTATCGGCGTAAGTATGATGATTACGGATGTAAGCGTTATCAGGATAAAGGCAAAAATGAAGGCGTATGTGAAAACCGACAGCCGGGATAAGCGGACAGACCAAACTTCCTCCAACGTGGATTCGTTGAAGAAAAGGAACTTATACTTGAATCGCATACGTTTCCAGAATGATTTGTTCGAATGTTTCCGTTTCATAATTCCCAAAAACCGTCCGGCAGTGAAACCTCTATCGTTTTGTGTTCCCGGTCGACAGCCGTTATCAGCGCCGCCGGAATAAGTATTTCCTTTCCTTTGCAATCAACCGCCAGCAGAGCATTTGCCGTCCTGTCGTCAATGCCGGTCACCGCTCCGATTGCGCCGGACTTTTCGTCCGATACCGCATATCCCGTGACGTCATTCCGTCCATCCTGACCGTCGTCGCCGTCATGCGACGGCAACATCTCCGTCGGGATACAGGCGGCTTTTCCGGTGAAAAGTTTCGCTTTGTCTTCGGAATCAATCCCGTCAAACCTGACGAGCGTCACCGTATTGCTTTTCTGCCTGTGCGATTCGATAAAAAAAGGCACTGCTATGCCGTCCATGTCGCAGACGATGAAAGGGTCGGCGCAGGTAATGCCGTCCAGGCCGTACCCGGTCACAAGCGATATTTCACCTTTTATTCCATGCGGTTTGGCAAAGTGCCCTATTTTAATCAATCCTTCTTCCTTAATCATAATGCATTCTCTCTTGAAATGCGTGCTCCGAGCCTGTTCAGGCGTTCGTCTATATGCTGATATCCCCGGTCTATCTGTTCGATATTGTCGATACGGCTTGTCCCGTTGGCGCTCATGGCGGCGATAAGCAATGCTATTCCCGCGCGGATGTCGGGCGATACCATTTTGGCGCATCTTAACTTCTGGCGGTTGCCCAGTCCGATGACGGTAGCTCTGTGCGGGTCGCACAGGATAATCTGCGCCCCCATATCAATAAGTTTATCCACAAAAAACAGCCGGCTCTCGAACATTTTCTGGTGAATCAGTACACTTCCCTCGGCCTGCGTGGCGACGACAAGCATCACACTCAGCAGGTCGGGCGTCAGTCCCGGCCACGGAGCGTCGGCAATCGTCATGATAGAGCCATCCATGAATGTTTCTATCTGATATTTGTCCTGAGCCGGTATGTATATGTCGTCTCCCTTTTTCTCCAGCCCGATGCCCAGGCGCCGGAACGATTCCGGGATGATGCCGAGCTTGTCGTAGGCTGTGTTTTTGATTGTAATCTCCGAGCCGGTCATGGCGGCCATACCGATGAAACTGCCTACTTCAATCATGTCGGGGAGTATCGTGTGTTTCGTGCCGTGCAGCGCCTTTACGCCCTCGATTGTAAGCAGGTTTGAGCCGATGCCGCGTATTTTGGCGCCCATGCCGTTCAGCATTTCCGACAATTGCTGGATATAGGGTTCGCAGGCGGCGTTGTAAATGGTGGTGACCCCTTCCGCAAACACGGCTGCCATGATGATATTGGCCGTTCCCGTGACGGAAGCCTCATCCAGCAGCATGTATTTGCCGGTCAGTCGGGATGCGGTTATCTCGTATGTATGGTGTTGACTGCCGGGATTGAGTTCCGCTCCCAGCGCCAGCAGCCCCGTCAGGTGCGTGTCAAGCCGCCGGCGTCCGATTTTGTCTCCGCCGGCTTGCGGGAGGACGGCTTTACCGAAGCGTCCGAGCAACGGACCGACCATTAGCACCGAACCCCGCAGCGACGCGGCGTTGCGGGCATATTCTTCCGAATAAATATAATCGATGTTGATGCTGTCGGCCTGGAACGAACAGGCTTCGTTCGACAGACGTTCGGTTTTGACGCCCATTTTTTGAAGCAAAAGAATCAGATTGCGGATGTCGAGGATGTCCGGTATGTTGTGTACCTCAACTTTTTCCGGTGTGAGCAGCACGGCGCAGATAATCTGCAGGGCCTCGTTTTTTGCGCCCTGCGGATAGATGTCTCCGCTCAATCTGCTGTTTCCCTCTATGATAAAAGAACTCATTGTCCTTTGCGAGAATGGTTTTTCCGGTTCTTTTTGCTGTTGTTGTTACTGTTCCGTTGCGGCGCATCAATCAGGTCGGTTGCATCGGAAAGTTTGAAAGTTTCCACATCGCGCACAATCCGTTTCTCGGACAGTTCGGCCAAGTCTTTCAGTACTTTCCGGTTGTCAGCCGAGTCCTTGTTCCACAGCATGAGTGATTTCTTCATCTGATTGGCAATCAGGAGCACCAGCGTCTCTTTCTCCATCCCGTCTTCCATTTCGGCGGCCTTGTCAATCAGGCGTTCGAGCGTTTGTCCGTAGTGACGGTAAATAATCGCCGAATCGCTGTATGGAACGCTGGGCGGACGCTGATGCAGGTTTTCTTTTCTGATAATGCTGTAGGGATAGTCGACATCAAGTTTAAAATCCGCCATGATTGCCAGGTGGTCCCACAGGATGTGCTTGAAATCGTTGACGTCGCGCAGGTGGGGAAACAGATTGCCCATAATGCTTATGATAGCGTTTGCACAGCGGTTGCGGTCATCACGGTTTTCTACTGTCAGGCAATAATCCACCATGTTCTGAATGTTACGGCCATATTCAGGAAGAGCCAGACGTTTTGAATTTGTATTATACTTCATATTTTATATTCTCATCAATATTTAACGGCGCAAAAATAAGCAATTATATTGACTTTTACTATTTTTGCCGGAGTAAATTCATTTTGTGGCGCTTGCTATTGGCAGTAGCGCATGTTTCGTGTCGCGCGGCCTCCGGGTTATCCGGCATCCTTAAGCAGAAATTCTTCGATGACTTTCACGAACGAGTCGCGCGGCATCGCCCCCATGAGCGTTTGAGGATTGTCTTTTTTCGGGATGAAGAGGAACATCGGGATGCTTCGCACGCCGAAAATTCCGGCCAGTTCCCGCTCCCTGTCCACATCAATCCGGTATACAATAACCTTACCCTTATATTCGGCGGCCAGTTCTCCCAATATCGGCTCCACTCTTTTACATGGGCCGCACCAGTCCGCGTAAAAGTCGATGATACAGGGAAGTTCGCCTTCGTAAACCCATTTTTCCGGGTTCTTTTCGTAATTATATACTTTTTCCAGAAAGTCGGCCCTGTTCAATGCGACAACTCCCTCGGGAGCGGTTGATGCCGCATTTTTCGAGTTCCCCGGGTACGACAATATGATTCCGGCCGGAAGCAGCATGGCTGCAATTATCAGCATGTTTTTTAAAATCTTCATGGATAAACAATTAAAATGAATAATCAAGGGCACAAATATAGATGAATTTTTTCAGATTGCACGCAGGGGAATCATTTTTTCTCCAGCAGGCGTTTTAAATCGTCAATTTCCTGTTGCAGTTTCAATCGTTCCTGTTCACCTTTCGCTAAACCAATCGCTTCGCCTTCCTCGCGCCCTTCCTCGCGCCCTTTTTCATGCGCTTCCTCGCGCGCTTCTTCGACGGCGGTGTCTATCACGTTTATCAAATCGCGGTAATGTTTCAGACTTTCCTCGTAGTCCAGGGCTTCTTCCGGCGTGAAACAGGCAATCTCGGCTATGCGGAATAAACGTCTGAACA
>JAIRYY010000186.1 GCA_031267485.1 Tannerella sp. | reverse complement strand
ATACTGAAATATTTGATGTTTTTACTGTGCATTACTCTCATCATAATAGATTATTAGCGGGCAGCAAACTTACATGAATAAATTCATTTTTACAAGCGCGGCGGAATAAAAAATTCCTTATTGAATTGACATAATTAATCAAACAGCTATTCATAATTATCCATATCTTCAGGTATAGCAATTTGATTATTTCATCATTGCGAGGAACAAAGCAATCCCTGCGTGTATCGGCGATTGCTTCACTTCGTTCGCAATGACGGAACAGGGCTTTTGAAACACTCCCATATTGATGCCCCCGCCGGCGCGGACTTGTAGTCCGTCCCAATCCCTGTTCACCAAAAACGGCACAGACAGCAAGCCCGCACCATCGAATGTCGCAATGACGAAGCCGGTAATCCGTTAATTTCCAATTAAAAAAACATCTATTTATTTTTATATTTCAAATTTCCCATATAATTTTGCATGGAAATAAAAGAACATTAACAATTGAATAAACATTAACAATAATGGAGCAGGATATGACAAAAAAATAAATTACTTATCTCCAAAATCATTTCGGGACATCCCAAAATCATTTCGGGACGTCCCAAAGTCATTCCGGGACGTCCCAAAGTCATTCCGGGACGTCCCAAAGTTATTCCGGGACGTCCCAAAGTCATTCATTTAGAGTTTATAGTAGAGACTAATATTTACGCCTGTTAACATGGCATCTGAAAAAGTTCGGACAGACATTGTAAAGTCCTGCGGACCAAACTCACGTTAACATCCGGCGACAGTAACGGTTTTGCCGTCGGAAAGGATGTCCTGCGCGTTGTGGCTTAGGGTGCGGACGATCACTTCGGCATAAATCGGGTTGGCGGGCTCGAATCTGCCGGGGATGTCGCGTATCAGGCCGGGGGCGCGGGCATAGAGATTTGAAATATATCGCCTCGAACGGGCTATTTCCGGTTTTTTCGGTTTTTGTACAGCGGCACAAAAACGATTATGGCGGATGCTGCGATTGAAAAAATTACCATGAAATCTATTTCCCTGCTGTATGCAAGAAGCATGTAACACAGTAGAATCCATAGCAATATGATACAGACAGCCTGGGAGTTGGTGATTTTTTTGCGCGCCATACCGTTTACTGTCCGTTGAAATATTTATTCAGGTAAATGAGGAGACCGAAAAGCGCGACGATCAGAATGATTATAACGGTCAGCGCTTTTGACAGCCGGGCTTTGTTTTCCCGGTAGACACGATTCTGTTCCAGTTCTTCGAACCCGACGGTTTCAGGGAGTTCGTCCGGGACGTCATATCCATGGTCTCTCATAATCCCGGACGCCCGCGGGACATCCTTTTGCAGAAGCTCGACTTTTGCGCCTCCCAAATCCACGCTTCCAAACATTACGCGGCTGCTGATGCCGTCGCGCACGTAGCAGTCGACTCCCTCCGACTGAAGAAGATTCGCGAGCATCTCCGCATCTGCCGACTGATGAAACCGCGCTATCTCGACCATTTTATCTTCCATAAATCCTCCATATTTTTGACGGCAAAATTAATGCAAGTTATGCGCAATGCAAAATAAACCGGCCGGTTTTTTACCAAGCGTCCCCGAAGTTTCCGGATCCGGATTGTTATTTTATCAGCGCGACGGCGTAAGCGGCGATTCCTTCACGTCGTCCTGTGAAGCCGAGTTTTTCAGTCGTTGTGGCTTTTATGGATATATCGCCGGGGGGGACGGCCATTACTTCGGCCAGCGTCTGTTGCATTTCGGGGATATACGGATTAAGCCGGGGCTGTTCGGCTGCTACCGTCGCATCCATATTTCCGAGTTCATACCCGGCTTCGCGCAAGATGCGCATGGTTTCGCGCAGCAGGATTTTGCTGTCTATGTTTTTATATTTCCCGGATGTGTCGGGGAAATGATATCCGATGTCGCGCATGTTTGCCGCGCCGAGCAGCGCATCGCAAATGGCATGTATGAGCACGTCCGCGTCGCTGTGTCCCGCAAGTCCGCAGGGATGGTCTATGCGGACGCCTCCGATCCACAGTTCGCGGCCTTCCGCCAGCGCGTGAACGTCATATCCGAATCCTATGCGCATGGGCGGTTTTTTATTCGAACAGGCCTTTCAACCCGTCCATATCGAACGAAAGGGTGAAACGGAGCGTCTGGTCGAGAGGGTTGCTCTGTACGGTGCTGATCAGGTAAGCGGCGTCGAGCTGGAACACGTTCATTTTGAAGCCTGCCCCGACGGACATATACTGGCGGTTACCCTTCATCTGATGTTCGTAGAAATATCCGGCGCGAATGAAAAACTGGCTGTTGTAATTGTATTCAGCCGCTACGGAAATGTTTATTTCCTTCATCTCTTCATTCGCCCCTCCCGGCGCATCACTGAACGACCGGATCATACCGTTGACGAAAGTCATGTTATTATATTTATCGTACCTTTTGTCGTAATCTTCATCCGTTTCGTCATCGCCCTTTACCGGTCTGCTCGGGACGAGGTACTTATTCAAATCCACATATAAGCCAAGCTGGTTGTATTCATCCAGGGGCATAAGCAGTCCCGTACCCAGTCGCAGGTTCGTCGGCAGGAACTGGTTGGTCGTTCCGCCGTCATACGAGATTTTATTTCCCATGTTGGAAATGTTAAACCCGCCGCTCCACAGACATTCGTTACTTCCCACAACGATATACCGTTCGCCGTATCCGCTCAGGTCCGCCGCAACCGCATTGCCCGGCCGCAGGTCGTAAGTGACGTCGGCGCCCATGTCGGAGCGAATATAGCGCATGGCGACGCCAAGCGCGAAGCTTTCCGACAGTTTGATGCTGTAACTTACGTCGAGCGCCATTTCATAAGGATTGAGGTTCAGGTATTGATTCCCACCGATATCGGTGACAGGCACTTCGCCGAGCGAGAAATAACGGAGCGAAGCGCCGAGCGCATGCTGGTCCTGCTGTCCCAGTTTGTAATAGCCGGAGAGATAAGCCAGCGCCACATCACTTACAATTTTGCGCATCCACGGCGTGTACGACAGTCCCACGCCGGCCTTGCTCTCCATAAATGCGTATTTGGACGGGTTCCAATACTGGGACGATATGTCGGGCAGGGTTGCCGCGCCGTTATCGCCCATACCGCCCCCGCGCGCATCCGGAGCGATTGAAAGAGACGGCACCGCCGTATTAAGAGGGCTGAATTTATTCTTATCATCATCTTCTGCGTGTGCGAGAGCCGACGAGGCCAGACCTGTGAATATAATTAAACCGAATTTCAATAATCTCATCTTATAAATGTGTTAGTTGTATGCCTTTTAAAAATTACGCGTAATCTATAAACTCCGTTTTCATTTCTTTATTGTGCAAGTATGATTAATTTCCTTGCGTCCGAAACTTCATTAGACTTCTCGCCGCTTATTACCGCGCGGTATATGTAAATGCCGGGGCGCAGGCGTACTCCCGCGCCGTCCGTAAGATTCCATTTTATCTTATATGAATCGAACATCCCCGACGAACCCCGTTCCTCGTGTCGCCACTGCAATCTTCCCGCCAGGTCGAAAACCTGGATTTGCACGTTGAGCATCGATTCGGGAAGATCATGCGAAATGATGAAGTTCACGTATTCGTTTGCCGGCGACGGTCCGGCCGTCAGGTTGACAATCGACGGTTTATAGTTGTCCGTCACAACGAAACTGAACGTTTTGACGCTGGAATTGTTATACCTGTCCCATACCTTGAACTCTCCGGTATGTTTGCCGGCTTCAATCCTGGGGATGGGGAACTTCACGATGCTTTCGCCCGGTTCTCCTTCGAGATGCGTTCCGCAGTAGCTGTTGAGCACGTAGCTCATCGCCGGACTGTCGTCGATAGTAAGCATCACGTCGTGTCCAATACCGCCGCCACCCACGTTTATTCCGTTTTCGTCCCACACGACGGCGGCAAACAGCGGCGTTTCGTTCACCCTGTCTCCGTCCTTAAAAGCGGCGGTGTTGAGGTACATCGACCGGATGTCCGGCCCGGCAGCGTCTTCGCCCGGCGCATCGGCCGTCCCGCCTACGGTAAAGTTCCTGAAAGACCCGTTTGCTTCCGCGCCGTTATCCGGGTTCACGGCATAGAGGGAAATTTTTCCGTTCTGCCAGGAATAGGAAATATCCTTGGGAACGGTAAATGCGAATGAAAATTCGCCGTTGCGCACGGAATCGTTTCCCGTGTGCATGACGTTGGGATAGTCCGGGTACGTCAATGTAATGCCCGTGCCGTTATTGTCCAGCGTCGTGATCTGCTCCTGGCTGTCGAAGACGGAAACGTACATCAGCCCGCCGAAATCGCTTGCCTGCGCGCCGTCCGGGGAATTAATCCGTCCTTTTACGGTGATCTTTTCGAAAGCCTTGAAATTTACGGGCGCATCGGAAACCGGTTGACCGTTTATCTCCGTTACCTCCATGTCGTATTTATCCGGATAGGCAAGCGTTAATGCCGGATCTCCGAGTAAAATAAAACTCATGATCCGCTGATTGAGGACGGAGCCGTTTGCGCCTTTGAACGCATTTTTTGAATTTTTCAGCACATCCCCAAGCGTCTGGTGACGCCCGTCCCTCACCTCAAACAGGTTTGCCAGAAATAATTTGTTTATCTGCAGGTTAGCATCGCTGTATGCGACGCGCGCCGTCGTATACAGGGCGATGCCACCGCTTCGCCTGTTGAGGAGCACATCCTCGCCGGCAGAAACGCCGGCGGCGTCGAACGGCGCAAAATCGCACGATGCCGTTACCCAGAGTGGGAGATTCGGATATGTCGCGCTGTTGATGTCCGCCTGCGTCATTACTTTTTCTTCCGACCATGAGTTGGCGTCGCCATGTCCGGTGTAGTTAATCATCAGCACTCCCTCCTTGAGCTCCTTCTGAATGTTGGCGCGGATATCCGGGTAGGTGGGTTTCCCGCCCGAATTGCTTTTTTTGAAAGCGTCGAAGAACAGTTTCCTGGAGACATACGCGGGATGGTAGTCTTCCATATACTGTGCCAGGATGTTGGATTCTTCCATGTGGTTCGTCCGGTGGTTGTCGGCCGGGTTTCCGTCGTCCGCGACGAAACACAGTTTGTTTTTCCAGAAGCCGCGGTTTGAGTTTTCGATATATGAAATCACTTTATCCACAACGTCCCTGGCCTGCGCGACCGTGCCGACCGGAAAACGCCCTATGCCCAGGCACAGCGAATCCCTGATCGGGTCGGCGCCTCCATTGTCGAGCAGGAATCCGAAGTAGTCGTCGGACACGTATGAGGTTTCTCCGATTGATTCGACCGACTGGTAGGTAACGATGTAGTTATCGGACGAATTTTCCCATAGCTTGGTCAGCTTCCGGTTGTCGGAACGCCCGTCGCCAAGCAGCAGCAGGTATTTCGGCGCATCACCGGCGGACGTCCGGCGGTCGTATAACATCTTCATGAAGCGGCGGATTGCCGTGGCCTCCTGTCCGCCGCTCGAAAACTCGTTGTATACCTGTTCGGGCGTTACGACTGCGACCGTAAGCCCGTCGTGCGACCGGTGCACTTTGGCCAGCCGTTCGGCTTCCGCAGCGAATGTTTTCGGGGCGAGAATGATCATGTCCGTCTGTTCCAGACCATGCAGGTTTTGCGGCGCCACTTCGCCGACAGTTTCAGGGACGGGCAGGTTTTTGTCCGACAGGTCGACCATCACAAATTCACGCAGCGTCCCTGCGGGTATTGAAAATGCAACGTCCGTTCCGTTCCGTTCCGTTTCGACTTTCCGCATCCGGACGCCCTCCGTCACGTCAAAGACGGCCATGTCGGCCGGAGCGTTTCCGATAATAAAGCGCGAAGCTCTGTTTTCGGATTCGACGCTGCGGAAAAAGGTGTATGCGCCGTACGGCTGCAGCCGGCGTTTCATCTGCAGGCGTATGTAGTCCAGATGACTTGTCTGCTGTCCCGGGCTGAAGGATACGTTCATCGTCGTATTTTCGTTTTTTACGCCCTCCCAGGCCACATCCCGCGAAACGCCCAGAGCTGCGATGTAAATGCCTGTGTTTTGATTGATGGTAGCGCTCGACAGTTCGACGCCGTCGGCGCTCAGGGTCACGACGCCTGTCCCCGACCTGACTTTTGCCACAAAGCAATACGAAATCTTCCCGTCGTCATTTGTGATTCCGGGAATCTGAAACGGGAAATTCCGCGAGGTGTTCGTGTCGAAACTTTCGCCGAACAGGTCGCGCCCCGAGTAGGGACGTCCGGGGGTGGTGATTGACACGAGTTCCTGTTCGTGCAGCATGTAATCGTCGTACGTCTCCATGCTGACCGGGTTGTCGCCTTCCGGGGAAACGGATGCCGCTTCGTCCGTTTCCGTGGCGTCGGTAACGAAATAATATCCGCGCGTGGCGTATACATTGTTTTCGTGACGGAAAGTTTTATCTGTAGCGTCGTACGTCCATTTCACCGTCCCTTTCCCATAAAAGAGCAGGTAATCGCCTCCCCTCCATACAGCTACGGAGGGGATGTCGTCGAGGTATTCCGCTTTGGAAAAATCTTCTCCCATCGGCCATCCGCCATACCCGTGAACGGATACTTTCGCCGGGTCGGGGAATCCCATTTTCTTCAGGTCCGAATAGGTCAGTTTATAAATGCCGTTTTCCCGGACGGATATCTTCACCCATTTACCTTCGGACAGCGCCGATTTTGCCGCATAGCGCGATGCGTCGGCGCGGGCAGAGACCGATACCGCGACGCATAACAGTAATATGTATAATGTTCTTCGCATAAAAAAACTCCTTTCTTCCGGATTAACGCCGGGAACATACCCGGATATATTTTAACGCACGTGAAAATCAAGCAATTTGCGGTTTCCCACATATCCCTGCAGATGATTGCCTATCTTTACCGTTCCCACGCCGGCAGGCGTCCCCGTGTATATAAGATCGCCCATCTTCAGGGTGAAGAAGCGGCTTGCGAAGGCAATTATTCTGTCCACGGAAAAAAGCATGTCCGCCGTATTTCCCCTCTGTACCGTTTTTTCGTCGATGTCGAGATGAAAGTCCAGATTCCGGATATCGCCGGCCTCGTCCAGGGGGATAAAATCACCTGTAACGGCCGCCCCGTCAAAGCCTTTGCTTATTTCCCAGGGCAGTCCTTTCGTCCGTAAATCCGTCTGCAGATCGCGCGCCGTAAAATCGATCCCGGCCGTAACTTCACCGTAATAGCGGCGGGCGAACGGTTCCGCAATATTTTTACCGATTCTGTTTATTTTCACGACAACCTCCGTTTCGTAATGGATATCCGACGAGAAATCGGGGATGAAAAAGGGCTTCCCGCCCTTTAACAGCGCCGAGTCGGGTTTAATAAAAAGAACCGGTTCCGATAATAACAACGAGTTATGCATCTCTTTATTGTGGCTTGCATAATTCATTCCTACGGCAATGATTTTCATTTTCTGTCAGTTATTGGGATTTTCGCTCATTCGGTTGAACATGACGGCCAGATGAGCATAAATGGAAGTGTTCTGAACGACGATATTCTCCGGCACCCGGATTCGGAACGGGGTGAAGTTCCATAAAGCTTTGATACCGTTGGCGATGATATAATCGGTTACCTCCTGCGCTTTTTCGACGGGGACGGTGAGGATGCCGATGGCCGCTCCGTATTCCTTTTGTTTTTCGGGAAGCGTGCTCATGGAGAAAACGGGTATCCCGTCGATTTTTTTCCCGGTAACATCTTTGCGTATGTCAAATCCGGCAACGATTTCAACGCCGTACTGGTTCAGCCCCGAATCCCGCATCAGCGCTGCGCCGAGCTGCCCCACGCCGAACAGGAACGCTCGGTGCTGTGAGGTGAATCCCAGGAAGTCTTCCAGTATGTTGATTAATGCATTGATGTCGTATCCCACGCGCGTTTTGCCGGATATATTGACAAACGACAGGTCTTTGGCGACCTGACTTGCGTCGACGCTTATCTCTTTTGCAATCTGAGTGGACGAAACAACCGTATCCCCTTTCCCTTTCAGCAGCTTAACGTATGCCAGATACCAGGGTAACCTTCGAAGCGTGGGTTCGGGAATTTTCCCGTAATATTTCAATTCGTCATTTGCCATAATATCCGTTCTTCTTTCATTCAAATATTGTTCGTAAGGGAACCAGGTAACTTTCCCGTCCGGCGCCGTTTTGCCGGGATCATTTCAATCGATGCTGTTCATGTGATTTTTCAGCGGGTTTGAATACATTTCAAGAATCTTTGTCTTCAGAAAAATTTCATCTTTATCCGGGAGATCAATTTTATCAATCTGTTTTTGCAGATAGGTTTCAAAAAGCATTTTGTCCCGAAGGTCGTAATTTGTCCGGAAATACACGCTGTGGTGCAACAGGTCGTACGCAACATAATTGCAGGGGTAGAAGCGGTAATGCCTGTATATTTCCTTATCAATGGTTTCCGCGACAGCCGTTATCAGTGCATTTTTGTCAAGATTCCCGCTCTCCAGCCGCACCAGCTGGCCGTTTATCGGCGAACCGAGGGTGAAGTGAACGCGCCCTTTGTTGTGGAGCATTCCCGTTTCCATATTCAACAGGTCGTCGCGTTTGCTTTTTACGAAATCGGGGTTATCCCGTTTCTGCTGAAACTCCTTGGCTTTGAGGAAATCGCACGGGTCGTATTCGTAGGATATGGCAATGGGAACGATATTGAGCTCCATCAGATTCTTCAGTACGCTGTCCCTGTGTTCTCCCGCCATATTGAGCATTTTGAGCACGCTGTTCTGCGTATGGTCGTTGGAATCCTTAGCCCGTCCTTCGCGCTGTGCGATCCATACGGATTCCTTTGATTCCTTGATAGTATGGTGAATGTAGGCGGACAGTTGCCGACTTGCCTCGAACAGCTGGCGAACGGGGATGTCCCGTTTGACAATAAAACAGTTGTTGAGTTTGATGACCAGATCAATCCAGGGGTGAATCAGCAGGTTGTCGCCAATCGCCACCTGCGTCATGCCGTGACCGATGTCGAGCAGCAGCGCGTTGAGGAAAGCCGCATCCAGAACAATATCGCGGTGATTGGATATGAACGTGCAGGGCGTGTTTTCCGGTATGCGGCTGCGCCCGGAGATCGTAAGCGAGAACGTCGTCGCTTTGGCAATCTGCATGACCGCATTATACGCAAGCGTTGCCTTGAACTGCTCTTTTGTCTTGCATGCGCGCATTGTTTCGACAAACTGCGCCCAATTCAAATCGGGCATTATATATCGTAATGCATTCCTGAATCCCTCCGAGGCTGCAAGACTTTCAATAGCGTCATGTACTTCGTCATTATTAAGAGGACGAATATCATCAAAATTATATTTCGAACAATCTGTGCTCATCATTTAAAATACCGGTTAGACTACAAACATACGAATGTTATTTGAAAAACACTAAACCTTTAACTTTTTTTTGTATTATCCGTTTTCTATGATTTCCGTCATAACATCTTTAATATCAATACCTGCGGCGCGTATTTGCTGCGGAATGAAACTGGTCGCCGTCATGCCCGGAGTTGTGTTTATTTCCAAAAGTACGGGATTATTATCTTCGGGGATGATATAGTCGATGCGTATGATTCCGCGTGCGCCTATGGTATCATAAATTTCCAGCGTCCGGCGCTGCACTTCCTCCGCCAGTTCCTCCGATATGCGCGCCGGAGTGATTTCCCTGACCTGGCCGTTGTATTTCGCATCGTAATCGAAGAACTCGTTGTCCGTGACAACTTCCGTTATCGGGAAAGCCATCCGTTTTGTTTTTGTCCCGTAACAGCCGCAAGTGATTTCCGTACCGTCAACGAAACGTTCGACGATGACTTCGTTCCCTTCGGCAAAGGCTTTTTCGATGGCCGGTTTCAACAGGGATGCCTCCTTTATTTTCGTCACGCCGAAACTGCTCCCGCTGTCGTTGGGCTTTACAAAAACGGGCAGCCCCAGCCTGTCCGTAATATCTCCGGCGTCAACCGGCTGCCCCTTTGCCAGGCGTATCGAGTCGGCGACGCGATGGCCAAGGCTTTTCAGGAACTGATTGTTTATGAATTTGTTGAACGTTAAGGCCGAGGTAAGTACGCCGCACGACGAATAGGGGATATTCAGCAGGTCGAAATAGCCCTGCAGGCATCCGTCTTCTCCCGGGCGGCCATGAATGGTGATATACGCGTAATCGAATTTTATTTTCTGTCCGTTTACCCGAAAGCTGAAATCGTTTTTATCAATGCCGGGAGCTGTCCCATCCGGCATTTTTACGTTCCATTCGCCGTTTCGCAGGATAACGGTGTACAGGTTGTAACGTTCCCTGTCAATAAAACCGCACAGCCCCTCCGCGCTTCGCAGGGAAACCTCATATTCGGAGGTGTCTCCTCCGGCCACAATTGCAATATTCTTCCTCATCTTTATCATAATATGGTTATTCCGCATGATAATATTTCCTCCATCGCTCCGTAAGCTGTTGCATATCGGACGGCATACCGGAATCGAAAAACATTTCTTCTCCCGTGTCCGGGTGTACGAATCCGAGCGTTTTCGCGTGCAGCGCCTGTCGCGGGCAGACGTCGAAGCAGTTGTGTATAAACTGTTTATATGCAGACGACTGCAGCCCTTTAAGGATTGTGTTCCCTCCATACCGTTCATCGTTAAACACCGGATGCCCGATATGTTTCATGTGCGCGCGGATCTGATGCGTCCTCCCTGTTTCCAGGCGACATTCGACGAGTGAAACATATCCGAATTTTTCCATGACGCGATAATGCGTAACCGCATGTTTTCCCTGTTCTCCGCCGGGGAATACGGCCATAATCATCCGGTCGTGGGGATCGCGTCCGATATGGCCCTCGATACGCCCTTCCGCCTCTTTCGGGATTCCCCATATCAGGGCGACGTATCTGCGCTGTGTCGTTTTGTTGAAGAACTGCAGGCTGAGGTTTGTCTTCGCTTCCGGGCGTTTGGCAATGACCAGCAGGCCGGATGTATTTTTATCAATGCGATGAACAAGTCCCACGCGCGGGTCTTTCGGATCGTACTGCGGGTCATCTTTCAGATAATAGGCGAGGCCGTTTACGAGCGTGCCCTGATAGTTCCCGTGTCCGGGATGAACGACCAGTCCGGCCGGTTTGTTGACTACAAGCAGTTCGCCGTCTTCGTAGACGATGTCCAGCGGAATATCTTCCGGCACGACTTCCGATTCGTGGCGCGGGCGTGACATCATAATAGCGATCACATCCAGCGGCTTTACGCGGTAATTGCTTTTTACGGCTTTCCCGTTGACTAAGATACAGTTTGCTTCGGCAGCGGACTGTATGCGGTTGCGGCTGGTATTCGGCAACCGGTCAATAAGGAATTTGTCGATGCGCAACAGGGTCTGGCTCCTGTCCGCAATAACGCGGAAATGTTCATATAACAGCTTCCCGTCTTCGGATAAGGGATTTTCGCCGTTGTCATCTTCAAGGTCATCTTCGGGATCCGGCCAGTCGTTGCAGGGTAAGGTTTTTTCCTGATACGTCATGGCTAAAACCAACTTTCGTCACCGCCGATTATTTCGATACTGTCTTCCCTCATGGAAGCGCTGTCGAGGGGCGTGATATTCCCGTCGCTCACTACTAAAATAAGTTTGGCGTTCAACGGCACGCGCGTGCCGTCGATGATCATTTGGCCTCCGTATTCCACTCCCAGCGTAAGGTCGCGATATTCGCCGGATACGTATTTGTGCTCCACATCTATAAAACCGCGCGCTCTCAGGAGGGCATAAGCCTGGCGAAAAGATATATCCGTAATATCGGGAATCGGAGCGGTCTCTTCCGTTTTGGCATTGACGGTGACGTATACGATCCGGTTCTTTTTCACTCTGGAATTGGCCTCCGGCAGCAGGTCGACAATGGCGCCGGGCTTCGTTTCTTTTGAAAAAATAGAATCGACAATGACATAACGTAACCTGTTCTGCTCAAAGAAAGGCGCGGCATCCTCAATCTGAAGCCCTCTCACATCAGGGACGGTGACGGCCTGATTGTGATTCGTATACGAGTCAATATTTTTCAGTACGATATAAATGATCAGGCATAAAAGCGCCGCCATGACCAAAAGATGGACATAGACAGGCTTCTTGAATATTTTATAAAAAAAGGGGTTCATCTATATCGAAAGTTCGCATTAATTTTTCATATACCAATAAAGCAAAAGTCTCAACAAGGGAAACTCCTGCTTTATTTTATACGGAGACTGCCGCCTCCCTACTTCGGATATTCGTCGGAAACCGTCAGCTTGGAGCGACCTTTCGCACGACGTGCGGCCAATACTCTGCGGCCATTGGCGGTAGCCATGCGTTCACGAAAACCGTGTTTGTTCTTTCTCTTGCGGTTAGAGGGTTGAAATGTCCTTTTCATCTTCTTCTTTTTTTATATTGTTATTGTTTGTCCATCAAACTGTTACATCCCGAATCGGACATAATGTCCCCAAATCGGACTGCAAATGTAGATGTTTTTTTCGAAACGGCAAAATTTCGAATACGCAGAGAATGTCCTTTAACAAAATCTTAAATATAAGGCACGATTATATTTCCCGTCCTGGCGTGCATAACGGAGAATACTGGAGCAATTCCATAGAATACCAACTTTTATTTTTCAGCAGATTTTTCGGGAAAAACGCGCCCATGCCTGTCGATATTACGCGATGAAAAATCATTGAATAACTGATGTTACGCACTGCAACAGATTCCATGCCGGAAAGCCCAAGTCCGAAGGACGTGATTTCCATAACCGCAGGTC
>JAIRYY010000180.1 GCA_031267485.1 Tannerella sp. | reverse complement strand
GTCACGCTGGCCGTTTCACATGACCCCGCCGGCATAGCCGTCACCTATTCCGGTTACGCGCTTCTCCTTTTATCCATGCTGCTGTTTTTCGCGAGCCGTCGCAGCCGGTTCCGCCAGCTGTTGAAGCATCCGTTGCTGACGCGCGGCGCTCCGGTCTGCCTGCTGCTTCTGTGCGTGTCCGGCCTGCAGGCTGCCGGTGGCGGTCGCGGGGAATCCGCCGGTATGCCGAAAGTCCTGCCCCGCGCGCTTGCGGCAAAGTTCGGCGACCTGCATGTCCTGTATAATGACAGGATTTGCCCTCTCCAGACGCTTGCGAAAGATTTTACGGTCAAACTTTACGGCAGTCCGTCTTACCGCGGGCTGACGGCCGAACAGGTCTTCACCGGCTGGATGTTTTACTATTCGAGCTGGAAAGGCGAGCCTGTGATAAAAGTAAAAAGCCGTGCCGTGCGACGCCTGCTGGGAACGGAAAACCGGTACGTTTCGCTGGACGACTTCCATGGAAAAAGCAGTGAATACAGGCTGGAGGAGGCTGTCCGCCATATCAGGAGCGGCGTCGCAACGGAAGACCGCCGCGGCATTGAAGATGCGGACGAGAAATACAACCTTGTCGCTATCCTGTATTCGGGCGGGATGCTGAAAATCTATCCGCACGGGAGCGCCGGCGGGCATGTCGACTGGTATGCGGCGGGAGACGTGCTGCCGGAGGATATGGGCGATGATGAATGGCTTTTCGTCAGGAAATCGCTTGATTACGTTCATGAGATGGTCGTCGGGGGAGATTATGAAAGCCTCGCCGGCATGCTTGACAAGATGAAAGTTTATCAGCGGAAAAAGGCCGGCGGCGTTCTCCCGGCGGACAGCCGGTTCAGGGCGGAAAAACTATATAACGGGATGACGTACACGAAGTTTCTGGCGATGTTTTGCCTGTTCGCCGGGATTGCGTCGTTTCTGCTGTATTGCAACAGGCTGATTCACGATGCGACGGTGACGGCCGGGATTCGCCGGACGCTCGGCGTCACAGCGGCGTCTGTCTTTGCGTATCTTACCGCCGCCATTGGCCTGCGCTGGTATGCGGGCGGTCATGCGCCGCTGACGAACGGATTCGAGACGATGCAGTTCATGGCGTGGTGCGCGGTTCTGCTGTCGTTCCTCCTGCGGCGCCGGTTTTTCATGTCGCCGCCGTTCGGGTTCCTGCTGTGCGGCCTCACGCTGCTGGTCGCGATGATGGGCGAATCGAATCCCCGGATTACGCAGCTGATGCCCGTCCTGTCGTCGCCGCTGCTGAGCGTGCATGTGGTCGTCATCATGCTCTCCTACGCGCTGTTCGCCTTTATGATGCTCAACGGGGTGACGGCCGTCCTGCTGTCGTTCATGCGGAAGGACAGCGCCGTGCAGGCGGAACGGCTATATGTCGTGAGCCGCATCATTCTTTATCCGGCGCTGTTCTGCCTTGCGGCCGGCATCTTTATCGGCGCCGTGTGGGCGAATATCTCGTGGGGGCGCTACTGGGGCTGGGACCCCAAGGAGGTGTGGGCGCTCATCACCATGCTGCTCTATTCGCTGGCGCTGCACACGGACTCCCTGCCCCTGTTCCGCCGCCCGATGTTTTTCCACGTCTTTTCAATCGTTGCATTCCTGAGCGTCCTGACGACTTATTTCGGCGTCAATTTCATCCTCGGCGGCATGCACAGTTATGCGTAAATAAAAGGTTTTGCCGTGTTCGGGAGCGTTTCCCGCGCCGGCGCCGCGAAAAAATTACCGTAAAATCATTACAGACAGCTATTGCATATTACAGATTTTTAGCCGACCTTTGCACGCGAAAGTTTAAAATATAAATAAAGACTGATGTTATGAAGATAGAAAAAATTGTATCTCGCGAGATTCTTGACTCCCGTGGAAATCCCACGGTTGAAGTGGATGTAATACTGGAAAGCGGCGTCATCGGACGCGCATCCGTACCGTCGGGCGCTTCCACCGGCGAAAATGAGGCGCTGGAGCTGCGCGACGGCGACAAATCCCGTTATCTTGGCAAGGGAACGCTAAAGGCGGTCGCAAACGTCAATAACATAATTGCTCCGGTCATCGTCGGTATTTCAGCGCTCGAACAGCGCGCCATTGACAGGAAGATGCTGGCGCTGGACGGCACTCCGACGAAGTCGAATCTCGGCGCCAACGCCATCCTCGGCGTTTCGCTGGCTGTCGCGAAAGCTGCCGCCAACTATCTGGACATACCCCTGTACCGGTATATCGGCGGGACGAATACGTACACGCTGCCGGTACCGATGATGAACATCATCAACGGCGGTTCCCACTCGGACGCTCCTATCGCCTTTCAGGAATTTATGATTCGTCCGGTAGGCGCGCCGTCGTTCAGGGAAGGACTGCGCTGCGGAGCCGAAGTGTTCCATGCCCTGAAGAAAGTGCTTCACGGCCGCGGACTCAGCACGGCGGTAGGCGACGAGGGCGGTTTCGCTCCCGCGTTGAAAGGTACGGAAGACGCCCTGGAATCAATCATTAAAGCAATTGAAGTGGCTGGATACAAAGCGGGCGTCGACGTGATGATTGGCCTCGACTGCGCCTCGTCCGAATTTTACGGCGACGGCATCTACGACTACTCCAAGTTTGAAGGCCCCAACGGCGCAAAACGCACTTCCGCCGAACAGGCCGACTATCTGGCCGGACTTGTGGCGAAATATCCCATCGACTCAATCGAGGACGGCATGAGCGAAAACGACTGGGAGGGCTGGAAACTGCTGACGGACAAAATCGGCGACCAATGCCAGCTCGTCGGCGACGACCTGTTTGTGACGAACGTGGAATTTCTGAAAAAAGGCATCGAACTCGGATGCGGCAATTCCATCCTGATTAAAGTAAACCAAATCGGCTCGCTGAGCGAAACGCTTGATGCGATTGAAATGGCTCACCGTCACGGCTACACGTCAGTGACAAGTCACCGTTCGGGCGAAACGGAAGATGCCACAATCGCCGACATCGCCGTCGCAACGAACAGCGGCCAGATAAAGACAGGTTCGCTGAGCCGCAGCGACCGCATGGCCAAGTACAACCAGCTGCTGCGCATCGAGGAGGAACTGGGCGATTTGGCCGTATACGGCTACAAGCGGATAAAGCAATAATATTTTTTGATACTATAAATAAATATTTCGAGGGCAGCGTCTTTGTGAAAAGGCGCTGTCTTTTTTTGTATATGACAAAGGCAGGGATGGCCGGTTAAATCCGGTCTTCCCTGCCTTGCAGGTCAGGTTTCATATTAAAACCCGGTTCACTTGTTCTGTTTTTCAGTAAGCATCTGAAGGTATGCGCGGGCTTCCGTATAGTCGGACTTCAATTCAATTGCTTTGTTGATAGCCTCAATAGCCGACGGGATATTACCCCATTTATCATACGCAATTCCCATTTCATAATAAGCCGCTGCATAATCAGGGTTTATACTGATTGCTTTCTGATAGGATTTTACAGCATTCCGGTAATCTTTATGCTGAACATAAACATCACCCAGATTATAATACTGTTCCGCCTTGTTACCTCCAAATCCCGTGTGTTCCTTCAGGAAAGCGCAGGAATCCATGCTTGCCAGCACAAAAATAGCCACGATAATATTAAAAAAAGTTTTCATATAAAGTTGATTTTAAAAAATTTGATTTTCATTGTTTTTTAGTTCTCAGAATACCCAGCCCAACCGGAGGGAGGGCGTGAATTGCGTTCCGAAGGCGGTCTGACTCACTTCGTTTTTCGGTTCAACCGTTTCCGTCCGGCCGTTGGCGGTCGTTTCGGTAACCGTGTTCTTCAGCGACCGGGACTTGAGGGCCAGCCCCAACTCCGCGCCAACGTAGAGTTTCGCGGTAAAATAATAGTTGAAGCCCGTGAACAGGCCAAGCCCGAAAGTATTGAACAGCTCGCCTTCATTTTTGATTATCACCTTGTAGTCCTTGCCCTCTTCCGTGATGTTGTTTGACGAGGCACCCAGAATCGCCTCCACGCCAATGAATGGCGAAAGGTTGTCGGTTCCGGCAAAATAGTATGCAATACCCGGCGCAAGGCTAAACTCGGTATCGCTGCCGGTACTTTTGGACCACTCATCCCCCGTCTGATTGTTGTCATTCGAGTTTGAGGTCATGTTGACGCCCAATCTCAGGCGAATCCCGATTCTGTCGGAGACCGCATAAATCAGTCTAATCTGATCGTTCAGTCCCTGAATGGTTTTCCCGTCCTGTGCAAAGGGCGAGAAGCCCGCTTCCAGCGCCAGACTTCCGGCGTTCTGTTTCAGGCCGCCGTCACGCGCCTGGGCGACCGTGACCTGTTGTCCGAAGGCATTTTGTGCCTTGCCAGCGCTTACAGCTAACGTAAGCGCGAATACAATTAAAATTTTCTTCATTTTGTAGTTTGTTTTAAAAATTAATAATTTGGTAATATGTAAATGAACTATGAACGATGAACGAATTTAACTGGGGCTGTCTCAAAAGTCCCTCCCCGTCATTTGCAAGGAACGTAGAGACGGGGCGCGCCCCGTCTCTACTGCGTGTATCGGCGATTGCTTCGTCGTTCCTCCTTACAATGACGAAAAATAGAATAATTGATTATAAGCATATTAATCGGTCGTTTTTTTCGTCTTTTCCCCTTTTTTCCCCGGCGAAGCTGGGGTGGAGTCTCGCAATGCGCCGGCAAACAATGCCATTACAGCCAACCTCCAAACGTCATCCCCCATTTTTTCCCGGCGAAGCTGGGGTGGAGTCTCGCAATGACGGTGATACCCGCTGGCGCGGACTTGCAGTCCG